>QHVW01001068.1 GCA_003223675.1 Acidobacteriota bacterium | reverse complement strand
ACTCTAGCATTGGCGAGCCCGGCCGAGCCGCCCCGCCCGCCCAAGACCCTCATCACCCCGGCCCTCTTCTCCCGACCCCTCCCCCCTCCCACACCGGGAGAAGAGGGAGATACCCCTTCGGGGTTCTTTGGGCGGGCGGTTCCCCTCTCCCGGTGAGGGAGGGTGGGAGGGGTCGGGAGAGGGGCAGGGGTGAGGGTTCGGGGGGTGGGGCCCTCTTTGCTATCTTCCCCCCATGACCTCCCTCTGGACGCGCGCCGGGCTGACCTGGAAGGAGCTGGGGCGGCGGCTGTGGCGGCAGATCTATGAGGACGAGATCCTCGGGCGGTGCGCGGAGCTGGCGTACTTCTTCCTCTTTTCGGTCTTCCCCCTGCTGCTGTTCCTCACCACCCTGCTCGGCTACCTGGCGGAGGCCAACCCGGCCATCCGGTGGGACATCTTCCGCTACCTGGCGCGGGTGTCGCCCAGCGGCGACGTCACCGCCCTGCTCAACAACACGCTGACCGAGATCCGCACCGCCCGCACGGGGACCAAGCTCTACCTCTCGCTGGCGGCGGCCCTCTGGGTGGCCTCGAACGGCATGCTCGCCGTGTCGCGCACGCTCAACACGGCCTGCGGGCTCAAGGAGAGCCGGCCCTGGTGGCGGCGGCGGATCATGGCCATCGTGCTGACGCTCACCTTCGCGGTGCTCACCATCACCGCCCTGACGATGATCTTCTACGGCCGGGAGATCGGCGAGGCGGTGGCGGACCGCGTCGGGGTCGGCATCGTCTTCGCGGCGCTCTGGCACGTCTACCTGCGCTGGCTGCTGATCCTGCTCTTCGCCGTCCTCTCCTTCGAGATCGTCTACAACTTCGCGCCCAACCTCGGGACAGCGCAGGAGCGGAGCTGGGGGAGCCCGGGAGCGGTGACCGGCGTCGCCCTCTGGCTGCTGGCCTCCTTCGGCCTGCGCCTGTACATCGTCTACTTCCACTCCTACACGCGCGCCTACGGCTCGCTCGGCGCGGTGATCGTGATGCTCGTCTGGTTCTACCTGACCGCCTTCGCCATCCTGATGGGGGGCGAGGTCAACTCCGAGATCTACCGCGAGCTGGCGCTCCAGCGAGGGGAGAAGCGGCCCCGCC
>QHVW01000482.1 GCA_003223675.1 Acidobacteriota bacterium | reverse complement strand
CGGTCCGCTCAAGATCGACTACTGCGTGGACCTCGCGATCCCGCAGGTGACCTTTTCCGTCTTCCTCGCGGGGATCAAGATCGGCGGCGGCACGATCAATCCGCAGCATCCGTGCGTGACCGTCGGCGGCGGCGTGGCCGGCTTCAAGGCCGAGGCGACGCTGTGCGTCGATCCGGCCAAGAAGCAGGTCACCTACGAAATCGAGATCTGCGCTCCCATCGTCGGCTGCAAGAAGTACAAGGGCGTGCTCTTCTCCTGGTAAGACCCCCGTCGCCAGCCGGGAGGAGGCTCGCCCCTCCTCCCGGCCTTTGGGCACGGGATTCCGGTTTGGCCGAAGGAGTCCGACTCCCCGCGACACGCATGAGCCGTCCTGCTATAGTCCCCATCGGAGCCGAGCGTGCCCTGAAGGAGGATGCCATGGCGACTCAACCGGACTTCTTTCTCTACGACCGTATCGGTCGCCTGGCTGCTGTCATCGAAGTACGGAACAGACGGCGCACATCGAGCCAGTGGGCGGCGGAGCTTCGGCGGAATCTCCTGGCGGACTTCGAGGCTTACCGCGGCGCTCCCTTCTTCCTGCTGGCGACTCCGGAACGGCTCTATCTCTGGAAGGATGCCCCGACGGACCTCGTGGAAGACTCCCCACCAGTCCTCCCAGACTATGAGGTCGACGCCAGGCCTCTGTTCAGCCCCTACCTCGGGCGATCGGGCTGGAAGCTGGAGGAGATCCACCGCCCGACCTTCGAGCTGATCGTCCTGTCCTGGCTGTGGGATCTCATCCGCCAGGCGCGGGATGCAAGTGAGCTCGTCGAGCTCGAAGAATCCGGGCTTCGAGACGCGGCCAAGGACGGCAGGATCTTCGACCCGGTCGCCGCGTGATCGTCTACGTCGAGTCGAATGCTCGTGGCCTAGGTTGATGGAGTGGGGACCGAGATGGTGGTGCGGCTTCAGCGTTCCACTCTCGGATCGATCAATGCCAGCTTCTCGAAAATCTGGAAGTCGTCCAAATTGCAGGTGATGAGCTCGCGAACCCCTTGGTCGAGCAAGGAGGCTGCAAACAGCGTGTCGGCGATTCGTTTCCGGCCGAGATGATGACGCTCCAGCAGATTGAAGGCGCTAATGACCGTGCGCTCGTCGACGCTGAGACATTCGACGTTCGTCCTATCGAGGTAGCCGCGAGCTACGGCCAGAGCATCCTTGATTGCGACCGGAGGATCGAACCGCCGTCCGTCCGTTACGACGTGAACGAATTCGTGGAGAATGCCGGGCGTGATGACGAGAGTTACGTCTTCTTGAGCGAGTTGGCCGATGAGGAAGCTCCGCACGACCTCATGCTGCGGCATCTCGGTCATGTGGGCGTAGATCAGGACATTGGTATCGACCCCTCGTCTCATGGCTGCCCGTTGGAGGATTCAGCCGGGAAGATCTCGTCGTAGAGATCGGCGCGCGAGGGGAGATCCCCGAGCGGGCGGTGACCTGGAAGGACGGGAAGATCCCTCAGGGGGGCTTTCTTCTCGATCCTCTCGCGCCGGACACCGGTCATCGCCTCGCGGAGCAATTGTCCCATGGGACGATGTGCCGCTTCAGCCGCCTGCTGGAAGGCCTCATACTCGGAATCAGTGACGACAAGACGGAGGGTTCTCATACCGGTAGGATAGCACCGGGGCTCCCCGGGCCGGGATATAGTTCCTGGAATTCGGAGCCCCGCGCCATGACGATCCCACCCCCCAAGTCCGCCTACGCCGCCGCCGGAGTCGACATCGACGCCCAAGAGCAGGGGCTCGCCCGCGTCAAGACGCTGGCGAAGTCCACCTTCACCCCCGGGGTCCTCACCGAGATCGGCAGCTTCGGCGGCCTGTTCCGGCCGGAGCTGGCCGGGATGACCGAGCCGGTCCTCGTCGCCTCGGCCGACGGGGTGGGGACCAAGCTGGTGGTGGCGAAGATGGCCGGTGGCTACTCCTCGGTCGGCCGCGACCTCGTCAACCACTGCGTCAACGACATCCTGGTGCAGGGGGCCGAGCCGCTCTTCTTCATGGACTACCTGGGGGCCGGCGTCCTGGAGCCGGAGAAGATGGTCGAGCTGGTCTCCGGGGTGGCCGACGGCTGCCGGGAGAACGGCTGCGCCCTCCTCGGCGGCGAGACCGCCGAGATGCCCGGCTTCTACCAGCCGGGGGACTACGAGCTCGTCGGCTTCATCGTCGGCCTGGTCGACCGGCCGAAAGTGCTCGACGGCTCCAAAGTCCAGGCGGGGGACGTGCTGGTGGGGCTCCCCTCCTCCGGCCTTCACACCAACGGCTATTCGCTCGCCCGCAAGGTGGTGTTCGAGAAGGCCGGCCTCGCGATCGGCGACAAGGCGCCGTGGGACAAGAAGCGGACCGTGGGGGAGTCGCTGCTGGAGCCCCACCTCTCCTATCTCAAGGCCATCCGGCCCATTCTCGGCGAGCGCGCCCTGCACGGCATGGCCCACATCACCGGCGGCGGCATCACGGACAACCTGCCGCGCATCCTGCCGGTGGGGACTCACGCCCTGATCCGCATGGGGAGCTGGCCCATCCCGGAGCTCTTCCATTTCCTCCAGGAGACGGGGGAGGTCGAGACCGAGGAGATGCTGCGCGTCTTCAACATGGGAATCGGCATGATCCTGGTCGCCGATCCCAAAGGCCTCGCCGAGATCCTCGGGCTCCTCCGCTCCGTGGGGCAGAAGAGCTGGATCATCGGCACCGTCCAGCCGGGGGGGGCGGGCGTGGGCTACGATCTGGGGACCGAGTCGCCGCGGGTCCCCTCCTCCGGCTGAAGGAGGAATCCAAAATCCAAAATCCAAAATCCGCAATCCCCCTCGCCATCCTCCTCTCGGGACGCGGCAGCAACTTCCTGGCGCTCCACGCCGCCATCGAGCGCGGCGAGATCTCGGCGCGGATCGTCCTGGTCCTGAGCAACGTCGCGGAGGCGCCGGGGCTGGCGAAGGCGCGCGAGCTGGGCCTGCCGGCCGTGGCGGTCCCGCACCAGGGGGAGCCGGACCGGCGGACGCACGAGGAGAAGGTGATCGCCGCCCTGCGGGAGGCGGGCGCCGAGTGGATCTGCCTCGCCGGCTACATGCGCCTGCTCTCGGCGGGCTTCGTGGCCGCCTTCCGCCGGCGGATCCTCAACATCCACCCGAGCCTGCTCCCCGCCTTCCCCGGCCTGGACGCCCAGGAACAGGCGCTCGCCCATGGCGTGAAGGTCTCCGGCTGCACGGTCCACCTGGTCGACGAGGGGCTGGACAGCGGCCCCATCGTGGTCCAGCGGACGGTCCCGGTGCTCGACGGCGATACGGCGGCGACCCTCTCGGCGCGCATCCTGGAGGCTGAGCATCAGGCCTACCCCGAGGCCCTGCGCCGGCTGCTGACCGAGCCCTGGACGGTCGCGGGGCGGCGTCTCACGTTCGGCCCGCCCCCCTCCTGACCGCTACCGGCGGTGGATCGAGAACGTGCCGGTGCTCCGCGGGCCGCCCCGGCAGTCGTCAGCCTCGAAGCTCCCATTGAGCGTGGACGGCGTCGGCGGCGCCACGAGCCCGGTCCAGGGGCAGTCGGAGGCCGGGCTGGTGGTGCTCAGGATCATGACCAGGACACCGTCGGCGCTCAGGCTGGTCACCTCCCCCTGGCTGCTGGCGCCCGGGCAGTCGATCCACCAATGGCCGTTGTAGTTGGGGGCGAGGTCCATCTCCAGGGGGCAGGTCCCCTGGAGGTGGATGCCGGGCTGGGTCCCCGTGATGGTGCCGATCCAGTTCCCCCGCGTGGCGGGGACGCCGGGCTCGGTCGGGCTGCTGTGCCCGCCGCCGCACCCCGGGACGGTGACCGCCAGGCAGGCCAGGGCCGCGAAGGCGAGCTTCCTCATGCCGCGATT
>QHVW01000481.1 GCA_003223675.1 Acidobacteriota bacterium | reverse complement strand
GGGAGCCGTCCGCGGTCTTCCCGGCCTTCAGCGCGCCCCCGCCCCCGCACATCCTCTTCCAGGACGAGAGCAGCGCCTCCGCCTCCGGCCGCGCCAGCACCAGCGGGCCCACCACGGTCACCGTCTTGCCGCCGCGACCCGCCTTCTCCCGGCGGACCCTTGGGGACTGCGACGACGGCGGCAGGCTGACCGCGGGCTCCTGCGCAGCCGGGGCTTCCCGCCTGGCGACGGGGGATTCGGTCGAGTAGACTGTGCGTCCTGATTTCGGTCTCACGGTGCGACGCCAGCCCCCGGAATGTCGTTCAGGTCCGGGGCGTTGTAGGATCTTCGCACGGCCCTCCAGGCGCCGCAAAGAGGAAAACTGTCTTGGAAGACATCCGTAATTTCTGCATCATCGCCCACATCGACCACGGGAAATCGACCCTGGCCGACCGCCTCATCCAGCGTTGCGGAGGGGTGGAGGCGCGCGACTTCCGCGACCAGATCCTCGACTCGATGGACATCGAGCGCGAGCGCGGCATCACCATCAAGAGCAACACCATCACCCTCAACTACACCGCCCGGGACGGCAAGCCTTACCGGCTGAACCTGATCGACACCCCCGGCCACGTCGACTTCTCGCACGAGGTGCGCCGCTCGCTGATGTCCTGCGAAGGGGCGCTCCTCATCGTCGACGCCTCGCAAGGGGTCGAGGCGCAGACCGTCGCCAACCTCTACCTCGCCCTGGAGTACGACCTGGAGATCGTGCCGGTGATCAACAAGATCGACCTCCCCTCGGCCGAGGTGGAACGGGTGCGCGAGGAGATCGACGCCGACCTCGGGCTCGACCCCTTCGAGGCCGTGCTCTGCTCGGCCAAGCAGGGGATCGGCATCGATGACGTCTTGGAGGCGGTGGTGACCCGCATCCCGCCGCCCGTGGGCGAGCGGGAGGCGCCCCTGCGCGCCCTGATCTTCGACGCCCAGTACGACGTCTACCGCGGGGTCGTGCTGATCTGCCGGATCAAGGAGGGGACGATGCGCGCCGGCCAGAAGATCCTCCTCATGCACACCGAGAAGGAGTACGAGGTCGAGGAGGTGGGGCTGCTCCAGCTCAAGCGGGTCAAGTCCGAGGAGCTGGAGGCGGGCGCCGTGGGCTACGTCATCGCCGGCGTCAAGGCGGTGTCCGAGATCAACGTCGGCGACACCATCACCGAGGCCGCCCGGCCGGCCGCCGAGCCGCTCCCCGGCTACAAAGAGGCCAAACCGGTCGTCTTCTCGTCGATCTATCCGATCGCCAGCGACGACTATGAGGATCTGGCCAAGGCGCTCGACAAGCTCAAGCTCAACGACGCCTCCCTGACCTTCCAGAAGGACTCGTCGAGCGCCCTCGGCTTCGGCTTCCGCTGCGGCTTCCTGGGGCTGCTCCACCTGGAGATCGTGCAGGAGCGGCTGGAGCGCGAGCACGACCTCTCCCTCCTCCTCTCCGCCCCCTCGGTGCAGTACGAGGTGGTGCTCACCGACGGCACCGAGATCACGGTGGACAACCCGGCGCTCTTCCCCGATCCGGGGAGCATCAATTTCATCCGCGAGCCCTACATCAAGGCGTCGATCATGATCCCCGAGCGCTACCTGGGGGCGGTGATGGAGCTCTGCCGCGAGCGGCGGGGGGAGAGCACCACCTTCGAATACCTGGCCGTGGGTCGCCTGCAGGTGACCTCCGAGCTGCCGCTGGCCGAGATCCTGTTCGACTTCTACGACCGGCTGAAGACGATCACCCAGGGGTACGGCTCGTTCGATTACGACCTCACCGACTACCGCCAGACCGACCTCGTGAAGGTGGACATCCTGGTCAACGGCGACAAGGTGGACGCCCTCTCGCAGCTCGTGCACCGCGAGAAGGCCCGCCATCGCGCCCTCCACTACTGCGAGCGGCTGGCCGAGACCATCCCGCGGCAGAACTTCAAGATCGCCATCCAGGGCGCCATCGGCGGCAACATCATCGCCCGCGCGACGATCAACGCTTTCCGCAAGGACGTCACCGCCAAGTGCTACGGCGGCGACATCTCGCGCAAGCGGAAGCTGCTGGAGAAGCAGAAGGAAGGCAAGAAGCGCATGAAGATGGTGGGCTCGGTCGAGATCCCCCAGGAGGCCTTCCTCGCCGTGCTCAAGGCGGGCCCGAACGAGTAGGCCCGCCCGGGCATGAATGCCCGGGCTACGATTCAACCGAAAAGCCGGGTGAACCCGGCTCCTGGAGGAGCGGCTCTGACTTCGGAGCCGGCTTCAGCCGGCTTTTCGTTTCCCATGTAGCCCAGGCATTCATGCCCGGGCGGGAGGGGGCCTACTTCTCCACCACCTCAACCTCCCCGTTCACCTTCGGCGCGGCCACCGTCTGCGTGCGGCCGGAGGGCCAGGTCACCTCAATCGAATCGACCTTCTGGGCGTCCCCGAGGCCGAAGTAGAGCGGCAGCGAGCTCTGCGAGAGGTAGCCCGACTTGCCGTCGTTCCAATGGGTGTAGGTCTGCCCGCCGGCCTTCACCCGCACCCTGGCGCCCAAGCCGTCGCGGTTCGAGACCGTCCCCCGCAGCCGGACCTTCAGATAGCGCAGGCTGGGCTTCTTCTGGGCGAGATCGCTGATCAGGACCATCGGCTCGGAGTTGAAGTCGTTGGTCACGATGTCGAGATCGCCGTCGTCGTCGAGGTCGAAGATCACCGACGAGCGCGAGCCCAGGGCGCTCATCAGCGCCACCTTGCCCTTGTGCCTTTTGCAGAGGGGGTTGTCCGCGTCCTCGCCGTCGCAATCCATGTCGATCAGCTTGGCGTGGGTCCGCCCCCCCCGGCGCGGCTCGACGCCGAGGATGAATTCGCTGTCGCGGAAGATCTTGCCGCGGTCGTTCAGCAGCAGGGAATTGATGCCGTAGCGGAAGGGGAAATTCATGCTGGCCGTGATGAAGACGTCCTGCCAGCCGTCGGCGTTGAGGTCGCCGGTGCTCAGGCCCCAGGGCCAGTAGTCCTCGACGTTCATGGCGTCCGAGACCTCCTCGAACCTGCCGCCCCCCAGGTTGTGGAAGAGGGAGTTGCCGAAGATGTTGTTGGCTCCCCCCTGGAGCATCTCGTCCGACCAGGTGATCGTCGACTTGAGCTTCTCCTTGTCGGGGCCCACCTGCTGGCTCATGTCCGAATGCATGTCCGTGATCAGGAGGTCGGCCCGGCCGTCGTTGTCGTAGTCGAAAGCCTTGATCCCCATCGCCCCCCAGGAGGTCTTGGGGAAGGAGGGGAGGGTCTTGTCCACGAACCGCTTCCCCTGCTCGTTCTCGTAGTAGTGGTTGTCCCCCTGCATGTTGAGCACGTAGAGGTCGGGCCAGCCGTCCTCGTTGAAATCGACCGCCGTGGCGTCGCCGCTCCAGCTCCCGTCCACCAGCCCCATCTCCTTGGAGACGTCCTTGAAGCGGTGGTTCCCCAGGTTCTTGTAGAGGATGCTGGTCTCGGTCCGGTCCGGGTGCAGGTGGCCCTGGAAGGCGTCGGTGAGGCCCACGTAATAGCCGCCCCGGCCGACCTCGTTGGTGGTGTGGCGGCCCACGTTGGTGACGAAGAGGTCGACCAGCCCGTCGTGGTCGAAATCGAAGAAGACGGCCCCCGAGGAGTGGCCCACGTAGTCGAGCCCGGCCTCCTTGGAGACGTCCTTGAAGTGACCCTTGCCGTCGTTCAGGAAGAGGTGGTTGCCGTGGCGGACGGTGGTGACGAAGAGGTCCGGATGGCCGTCGTTGTCGACGTCGGCGAAGGAGGCCGCGACGCTGATCTGGTCCTTGAGCCCCACCCCGGCCTCCGCGGTGATGTTGCGGAATTTGCCGTGGCCCAGGTTCTTCCAGAGCTGGTTCTCGCCGAGCTGGGTGACGAGATAGATGTCGGGAAGACCGTCGCCGTCCACGTCCGCCACCGCGATGCCGTTGCCGTGGTCGTAGTGGACCGCCTTGTAGTGGACGCCGCTGTCGTCCGTCCCCTGGTGGCGGAAGGTGATGCCGCTCTCGGGCTGGCGGTCGGTGAATTGGAAGCCGTGGAAGACCGTGATCTGCTTCGCCGCCGCGAGCTGCGCGGCCTTGCGGGCGGGGAGGGTGGCGACCCCTTCGTCGTATTCGGGATAGTAGACGACCTTCGGGCCCACGGGCAGATTGGGCTTCTGCTTCGGGGTCTGGTCGACCTGGAAGCCGATCGCGCCGTGTTGATGCCCGGTGGTCTGCTGAGCGGCTTTCTCCTGGGAGAATACCTCCTGGGAGAGTACCGCGGCGCCGAGCAGGAGCCCGGCCGTCAGGGCCGCCCCTCCGAACCGATATCCGCGCGGACGTAGCCTCTGATGATTCATCATGATCCTCCGCATCCTGAAATCGGGGGAGAACGCTATCACCTTCTCACGGCAGGGGAGCGATCCGGCTAGAATCCCCCCGCCATGCCCGACGTCCACGCCCTGCCCGCGGTCAACGCCAGCCTGAACGCGCTCGCCGCCCTCCTCCTGATGACCGGCTACGTCCTGATCCGGCGGGGGCACCGGATCGCCCACCGCAACGTGATGACCGCCGCGCTCGTGTGCTCGGTCCTCTTCCTCACCTCCTACCTGATCTACCACGCCCAGGTGGGCAGCGTCCGCTTTCCCGGTACCGGGGCGCCGCGGACCCTCTACCTCACCATCCTCGCCACCCACACCGTGCTGGCGGCGGCGGTGCCGTTCCTCGCCGGCATCACCGTCTTCCGCGCCTGGCGCCGCCGCTACCCCCAGCACAAGCGGATCGCCCGGTGGACCCTGCCCATCTGGCTGTACGTGTCGGTGACGGGGGTGGTGGTGTATTGGATAGCGTTGGCCCTCATCACCCCGGCCCTCTTCTCCCATCCCTCCACCCACCGACCGGGGAGAAGAGGGAGAAGTTAGCAGGAGTGTTTTTGAAAGCCCCTCTCTCCCCGGTCGGTGGGTGGAGGGATGGGAGAGAGGGGTTGGGGAGTGAGGGACCGCCCTGAAAGGGCGCTACGACCATGCCGAAAAACCACAAAAGCCGACCTGGAGATCGCGCCTTGAAGGCTGATCTGGAGACCGTGGCCCTGAGCAACCATCCCAAGTTCCTGGAGGTCATTGAACGGTCCCGCACCCGCCAGGAAACCGAGGGTGGGATCTCCAGCGACGAGATGCGCCGCCTCTTCGAATCCGAGTAGCCGCCTGACCCATCCTCTCTTCCCCTCGCCGCGTACTTAGGGGTAGACTCGGGCGCCACGAAGCCCAATAGGGACATGAGCCGAGGCTTTCGTCATGAGGCCTCGGAGCGGCTCTGAACCGATGCTCATTTCAGAGGAGACTGCGAAATGAAGAAGCTGGACGAAGACGTCAGCCGGAGAGACCTCGGGAAGCTGGCCCTCGCCGCCTTCGGCGGCGTGGTGGCCGGCTCGATGCTGGGCGGCCGCCTGCTGTTCGCGGACGAGAAGGCGGCGGCGCCCAAGGCCGACGCGCACGCCTGCTGCGGCCTGAACGGCTGCAAGGGCCAGGGCAAGGGCGCCGACAACGCCTGCGCGGGCCAGGGCTCCTGCGCCACCGCCGAGGCCCACTCCTGCGCCGGCTCCAACGCCTGCAAGGGCCAGGGCGGCACCGCCGACAACGACTGCAAGGGCAAGGGCTCCTGCTCGGTGCCGATCACCGGCGACAACTGGAAGAAGGCGCGCGCCCACTACGAGGCCTCGATGAAGAAGGCCGGCAAGAAATTCGGCGCCGTCCCGGCCGCCTGCGGGAAGTAGAATCTCGACCTTCCCGCCCAGGATTGAAATCCCGGGCTACCGGCAGTCGTCTCCTCCGGGACTGAAGCCCCGGTCAGGGGCGGCCGTAGGTAGCCCGGGATTTCAATCCCGGGCGGGCGAGGCCACCCCGTCTCGGATCAAGAAGGACTTCGGAAGGACTCCATGACCCCATCCCGCCTCGGACACGCCAACCTCGGCCTCGGA
>QHVW01000480.1 GCA_003223675.1 Acidobacteriota bacterium | reverse complement strand
TGAGCTGCGTGCCGGCATGGCGGCCGTCGAGGGCCAGAATAGGGGCGCCGCCGGGTTTGAGGTCGCGGGCGAGGAGCGGCGCGATCTCCGTGCAGAGGGCGGTCTTGCCGAGGCCTCCGAGCCCGAGGACGACAAGTTGCCGCTGTCCCCGGCGCCAGCGGCGGAGCGCCGCCGCTCTTTCCTTCCTCCGGCCTACGAAGCCGAAACGCAGACGCTGCACGCCACGGATGCCCCGCTCCACCCGCTGGCTTCCTCCTGCTTTATCCAGACGCTCGAAGGTCCGTCTCTTCTCCTCTCCGAGATCCACCGCCGGCACGCCTTCGCGGGACGGCAGGGTCGTGGGCGCATCCTCGCCGCGGTGATAGAAGGCGAGCTGAGCCCAGCCGAGGGGGTAGACGTGCAGGAAGCGGCCCTGCTCCTGATGGGGCTCGGTGGAGATGCGGCGCGTACGGCGCAGAGCCTCCCGCGCCTTCTTGCCGGCGGCCAGGGCGCCATAGAAGGCAGCGGCGGCCCGCGTTGCCTGTCGATCGCCCACCGGGCCGAAGAAGGCGAGGACCTGGGCGAAGCCGGCGCGGTGGAGGGAGGCCGCAGTGGAGGGATGGGTTTCCTGGCCGTCGGCCCCGGCCGTGGCGCCGTGGCAGGCGGAGAGAAAGACCAGCCTTGGTAGCGGTCCAGTCTCGCGGAGACGGCGGACCAGCTTGGTGACCGGCACCTTATCAGCCAGTGCTTCTTCGTTCTCAAAAAACAGCACGCCGGGGCCACCGTGACCGCTGAAGTGGATGACGGGCGGATGGAAGCGCTCGACCTCTTGAGCCAGCTCTTCCAGGGTCCCCAGATCGGTCATCAGGAGCCGCCGGTCTTCGGATGCGTGGCCGAGGGCGCGCCAGAGGCGGTACATCTCCACTTCGAGGTCGAGGGCCGTAGCATCGATCGGCGCGGCCATGGTGGCGACCACGGAGAGCGGCTGGTTCGGAGCGGTCAGGCCCGGCGTGTCGGGCACCACGGCCTCACGGGCCAGGTCGAGCGTACCCTCTTCGACCGGGAAGCAACCGTCCAGCCGCAGCAGCTCCCAGGGGAGGGCGAGGGCGCGGTCCGCCTGGCGCTCGGCCGCTTCGCCGGCGCCGGACGACCGTACTCTCAAATGGAGGAGGGGCGGATCCCCGGTCAGCCCGGAGTGGACGGCCTGGACCAGAGCCTCCCGCGTCGGCGAGGAGAGGAGGGCGTCCGTGAGCCGGTCCCCCACCTCGACGGCCAAGCCGCGCAAAGCGGCGGCGGTTCCGGCGGCCTCGGCGGTAAGCTGGCCGTCCTCGGTGGTGGGCAAGGGCTGGTGACCGAGCTCGCGGAGCGTTTCGAGGTCTTCCTGAAGCTTGGGATCGGCGAGGGGATCGCTCGATTGCCAGGCCGGGCAGCCGGCGAGGCTCGCCCTCCAGGACTCTCCTTCGGCCCCGACCACGATCTCCAGCCCTCTCCCTGCGATCCCAGAGGGCGGCGACGGCCAACCTGAAGAGGTGGACGAGCTATCGGGCACCTATTTATTGTACCGGGTTCCTGAATGCCCCTTTCCCCTCTGTCTCTCCGGGACTCCCGATGGAATCGCGGTCTCCGCCCTTCGTTTTTCGGTCCTGGCCCAACGGAGGGGCGGTTTTCCCCAAGGGAGGGGCGGTCCTGCCCTTCAGTGGGCGATGGCTGCCCTCTGCTTCTCCGGTGTTGCCCTCTGTTGGGCGCGTACTCCCCAAGCGAGGGCGCGTATGCCCAAGCGAGGGCGCATGCGCCGCAACGGAGGGCGCGACCTCCCCTTCGGTAGGCGGGAGCTGCCCTCCAATGGGCCAGCCGGCCCCTCAGTTGGGCAGGAGCTCCCGTCTGAAGGGCGGGACGGCCCCTTCCTTGGGCAGAGCTCCCCTCGAGAGGGCACGATCTCCCCAAGCGTGGGCCGGGCGGCCCCTCCCGAGGGCAGATCCGGAAAACTGGAGGGGAAAGCCAGCGAACGGGAGGGGAGAGCTCCGAAAGCGTTACGCCGGAACCGCCAAGCCGCTCTCCAAGGCAGCCACCGCCTCCTCGGGGTCGACGCGAGCTCCCGATTCCTTGAGCGCTCCGGCCACGGCCTCGACGGTCCGGCGGAGATAGTCGGGCCGCGTCGCCGTGTAACCCATGTGTCCGATGCGGAAGGAGGTCGCCTTCACTGTGGGATGGAGACCGCCCGCGACCGTGACCCCCCGGGCGGCGATCCGCGGCAGCAGGCCGGCGTCGATCCCGTCGGGGAAGAGGAGGACGCTCAGGGTGTTGGCCGTCACCTCCTTGGTCTTGGGGACGGCACGGAGGCGGAGGGCCTTCCAGGCGGCGCGCATGGCGGCGGCGGCACGGGCCTGCGTCTCCAGGCGGGCCTCGAGGCCGTTCTCCAGGATCTCCGCGAGGCCGGTCTCCAGCGCCATCACCAGCGAGGTGGCCGGGGTGGCGAGGTAGCTGGGCTTGCGCTCCTCATAGGCGCGGTGGATGGGGAGCCACGCCTCCCAATCCAGATAGAGCGGCGGCACGTTCTTGCGGGCGTCGCGGGCGGCCAGGGCGCGCTCGCCCGCCACCATCAGGGCCAGGCCGGGGGGCAGGCCGATCGCCTTCTGGGACGCCGTGAAGTAGAGGTCGGCCCCCCACTCGGCCATGTCGAACCGCTCGCCGGCCGTGGCGCAGACGCCGTCGAACACGGAGAGGATGCCCACCTCCCGGGCCAGCCGGCAGAGGGGCTCGGGTGGAACCCGCACGCCGGTCGAGGTGTCCACGTGGGTGGCGAAGAGGGCCTTGAACGGGCCCTTCTGAGTGAGGATCTCGCGGATCCCTTCGATCGCGGGCGCCTCGCCCACGCGCGGCGTCACCTCGGTCACCTCGGCGTCGTGGCGGCGGAGGATGGCCGTCATCCGATCCGAGAAGTAGCCGGTATTCACCACCAGCACCTTGTCTCCAGGCTCCACGAGGTTGGCCGCCGCCACCTCCATGGCCAGGGTGCCGCTGCCGGCGAGGATGAACGGCTGGCCGGACGGTCCGGAGCGCCAGACTTCCCGCATCCGCTCGATCGACCGTCCGAAGGCCTCGATCAGGCGAGGGGACACGTAGCCGAGAGGAGGAGCGGCCGCCGCGGCGAGGACGCCCGGCGAGAGCTCGATGGGACCGGGGATCATGAGGAGGGGGGTAGAGGTGGCCATGGGGGGGTATGGTAGCAGCGGTCTCAATCCGTCGCGAGGAGCTCCGACAGGGTCGTCCTCAGGATGGGGAGCTGTGTCTCGACGATGCCCCAGACCACTTCGTCCAGGATCGCGTCGTAGCCGTGGATCAGGACGTTCCGGAACGCGATGATGCGGCGGTAGTCGGCGATCTTTCCGGCGATCTCCGGATCGGATTTCTTGAGCTTGCCGAGCGCCTCGCCCAGGATCTCGAACTGGCGTTCCACGGCTGAGCGGAGCATGGGGTCCGCGGCATAATCCTCGACCGTGCGCCTCTCGGTGAAGCGGGCGATGAGATCGGCGGCCTGCTGCATGTCGAACAGGTATTTCCGGGCTTCAAGCTGCATAGAGAAGCGTT
The DNA here is from genome assembly GCA_003223675.1 of Acidobacteriota bacterium. GTDB lineage: Bacteria > Acidobacteriota > Thermoanaerobaculia > Multivoradales > UBA5704 > DATARR01. The sequence goes on along the minus strand of QHVW01000480.1, from coordinate 787 downwards.
CTCGACGGCTCGATCCCCTGCAGGAAGTAGGGGTTCTTGATCGCGGCGGTCATCACCAGATCGACCGGCCGGCCGAACAGCGCCTCGAGCGCCTCCAGCAGGCCGAAGTAGCGGTCCGCCAGCTCGCCGGGAAGCGCGGGCCTGAAGTCGACGAGGAAATCGAGGTCGCTGTGGGAAGGATCAAACCTCTCGCCGGCCGCCGATCCAAACACCTCCAGCCGGCGGACGCCGAAGCGCTCGCAAAGCGCGAGGAGCTCCTGCCGGTGAGTTGTGATGATCGGTTGCATGGGGTCTCCTCAGGGCCACGATCGGGCCGGTCCGCCTGGGATTGTACCCCTGGGCGCGATCTGGAGGATGCCTGCGCTATATATTGAGCGATGTCCACCCCCGATCCCCCCAAGCTCCGCATCGGCATCTCCGCCTGCCTGCTCGGCCAGGAGGTGCGCTACAACGGCGGCCACAAGCGGGACGCGTTCCTCACGGATACCTTCGGCCGCTACGTGGAGTGGGTGGCGGTCTGCCCCGAGGTGGAGCTCGGGATGGGCACCCCCCGGCCGCCCATCCGATTGGAGCGGCGGGGGGAGGAGATCCGCCTCGTCATGCCCAGCACGGGCGAGGACTATACGGACGCCATGCGCACCTGGGCCGAGCGCCGGGTGGCCGCTCTGGCGGAAATGGACCTCGACGGCTACGTGCTCAAGAAGGACTCCCCGAGCTGCGGCATGGAGCGGGTCAAGGTCTATTCCGGAGAGGGGGCTCCGGCGAAGGATGGCCGGGGTCTGTTCGC
>QHVW01000173.1 GCA_003223675.1 Acidobacteriota bacterium | reverse complement strand
CGAGGCGGTCGCCGCCGGTCAGCAGGGCGCGCAGGGCGAGCCCGGCCGGGGGCGCCTCCGCCAGCGCCCGCTCCGCCACCGGGGTGGGTAGAAAACAGAGCGTCACCCCCTCGGTGGCGAGCCAGGCCAGCAGGCGGGCCGGCGCCAGCCGCGTCTCCGCGTCCGGCACCATGTGGAGGCTCGCGCCGGCGGCGAGATAGGGCCAGATCTCCCACACCGCGGCGTCGAAGGAGAGGCCGGCGAGCGAGGAGGCGCGGTCCGCCGGGCCCACCGCGTAGACGCGCCGGTGCCAGGCGATCAGCCCCGCCAGCCCCCGGTGCGTGGCGGCCACCCCCTTGGGCTCGCCGGTCGAGCCCGAGGTGAAGATCACGTACGCCAGCCCGTCCGGCTCGACCGCCACCCGCGGATCGTCCGCCGGCTCGCCGGCCAGCGAGACGTCCTCCAGGGCGACCGTGGGCGCCAGATCCCCGAGATCGTCCAGCAGCCGCTGGTGGCCCACCAGCACGGCGGCGCGGGAGGCGCGGAGCATGGTCCGCAGCCGCTCGGCCGGCAGCTCGGCATCGAGCGGCAGATAGGCCCCTCCGGCCTTGAGCACGGCCAGATCGGCCACCACCATGGCCGCCGAGCGCTCGGCCAGCACGCCCACCACCACCTCCGGGCCCACGCCCAGCCGCCGCAGGCGATGGGCCAATTGGTTGGCCCGGCGGTCGAGGTCGCCATAGGAGAGCGGGCCGTGGGGATCGCCCACGGCGAGGCGCTCGGGCGCCGCCGCGGCGGCCGCCGCCACCTGCAGGTGCACGGGCCGGCGGTCCCCTTCCGGGGTCCGGGCCGGCGCGAGAGCGGCCAGCAGGTGGCCGCGCTCCGCCTCGTCGAGCAGGTCGATCGCCGCCACCGGCGCGCCGGGCGCCGCGCCGAGGCCGGCGAGCAGCCGTCGCAGCCGTGCCGCCAGGCGATCGGCCGTGGCGCCGTCGAACAGGTCGGCCCGGTACTCCAACGCGGCGCGCAGGCCGCCGCCGTCCGGCTCCAGGAAGAGGGTGAGATCGAACTTGGCGGTGCCGGTCTCGACCGCCACCCGGGAGGTCTGGAGGCCGGGCAGGCTGCGGCGGACCAGCGCCGTCTCCTCCAGGGCCAGCACGGTCTGGAAGAGCGGCGTCCGGCTGGGATCGCGCGCCAGCCGCAGCTCCTCCACCAGACGGTCGAACGGCACCTCCTGGTCGGCGTAGGCGGCCAGCGCCGCGTCCCGCACCCGCCGCACCAGCTCCCGGCCGGTGGGATCGCCCGCCAGATCGGCCGGCAGCGGCAGCAGGTTGACGAAGAAGCCGATCAGCTCCTCCAGCTCCCGGTGGGTGCGGCCGGCCACCGGCGAGCCCACGGCGAAGCGCTCCTGGCCGGCGGCGCGGGCGAGCAGCGCCTGCCAGCCGGCGAGCAGCACCATGAACGGCGTGGCCCCCTCCTCCCCGCCGTGCCCGGCACCGCCGGCCGCGCCCGGTCCGTGGGCAGCTCCAGGGGCGGCGCGCCGCCGGCCAGCCGCCCGCGCCAGCGCTCCACCGCCGCCTGCGGCCCGGGACCGGCCAGCCGCTCGCGCTGCCAGACGGCGAAGTCGGCGTACTGCACCGGCAGCTCCGGCAGCGCGGGCCCGCTCCCCCGGGAGAAGGCGGCGTAGCCGGCACCCAGCTCGCGGAACAGCACGTCGAGCGACCAGCCGTCGGCCGCGATGTGGTGCGCGGTCACCATCACCACGTGATCCGCCGGTCCCAGGCGCACCCAGGCGGCGCGCACCACGGGCCCCGCGGCGAGGTCGAACGGCCGCCGCGCCAGCTCACCCAAAGCGGCGAGCGCCCGCGCCTCCCGCTCCTCCTCGGGCAGGCCGCTGAGGTCGAGCCGGGTCCACGGCACCTCCTCGCGGTCCGCGATCACCTGCCGGGGGACGCCGTCCCGCACCGCGAAGGTGGTGCGCAGGGCCTCGTGCCGCTCCACCACGCGCGCCAGCGCTTGCTCCAGCGCCGCCAGATCGAGCGGGCCGCGCAGCCGCACGGCCTCGGGCAGGTTGTAGACCGGGCTCTCCGGCGCCAGCCCATGGACCAGCCAGAGCCGCTGCTGGGCGTAGGAGAGCGGCAGGTCCCCGGCGCGCCCGGCGCGGACGAGGGGGGCCGCCGCCGCGGGCTCGGCCAGCCGGCGCTCCACCTCGGCGGCGAGCGCCGCCACCGTGCCGGCCGCCAGGCAGACGTGCGGCGGCAGCTCGACCCCGAAGGCGTCGCGCAGGCGGGCGGCGGCCTGGGCGGCGAGCAGCGAATGGCCGCCCAGCTCCAGGAACGCATCGAGCACCCCCACGGGCGAGACCCCGGTCAGGTCCTCCCAGACGGCCGCGATCCGCTCCTCGCGCGGCGTGCGCGGCGCCTCGTAGGGCGCGGAGACCCCGGCGCGCGATCCCGCCGGCTCCGGCAGGGCGCCCCGGTCGAGCTTGCCGTTGGGGAGCCGCGGCAGCGTTTCGAGCAGCACGAAGGTGGACGGCACCATGTAGGCCGGCAGGCGCTCCGCCAGATACGCCCGCAGGTCGGCGGCCGTGGCGAGCCCGCCCGGGACCGGCTCGGCGTAGGCGATCAGCCGCCGGTCGCCGCCGGCGCTCTCGCGCGCCAATACCCGCGCCAATACCCGCGCCAATACCGCGGCCTCGGCGATCCCGGGGTGGGCGGCGAGCACCGCCTCGATCTCCCCCAGCTCGATGCGGAAGCCGCGGACCTTGACCTGGCTGTCGGCGCGGCCCAGGAAGTCGAGATCCCCCTCCGGCGACCGCCGCGCCAGATCCCCCGTCCGGTAGAGGCGCGCGCCGGGCCGGCCCGAAAAAGGGTCGGGGACGAAGCGCTCGGCGGTGATCTCCGGCCGCCCGAAATAGCCGCGGGCGAGCCCGTCGCCGCCCAGATACAGCTCGCCGGTCTCGCCGCCGGGGACCGGCTCCAGCTCGCGGTCGAGCAGGTGGGCCTGGGTGCCCGGGAGCGGCCGGCCGATGCTCGGGGCCCGCTCCTCGCCGGGCGGGATCAGGGCCTCCGTGGAATAGGTCGTGTCCTCCGACGGCCCGTAGAGGTTGTAGACCTTCCGGACCGCCCCGCGCTCGTAGATCTGATTCACCAGCCGGGCCCGCAGCGGCTCTCCCGCCAGGTTGACCGTGCGCACGGACGGCGGCAGGTCCCCGGCCCGCAGCAGCTCGGCCATGGCGGACGGCACGGTGTTGATCAGCGTCACCCGCCCGGCGGCCGGCAGCTCGCGCAACTGCAGCGCGTCGCGGGCCATCACCACCGCGCCGCCGGCGCTCAGCGGCGCGAAGACCTCGAACACCGAGAGGTCGAAGCAGAACGAGGTCGAGGCGAGCACCGCCGCCAGCTCCGCGGCCGCGAACCGCTCGCGCGCCCACTCCAGGAAGCGGACGGCGCTGCGGTGCTCGATGGCCACCCCCTTGGCGCGCCCGGTCGAGCCCGAGGTGTAGATGAGGTAGGCCAGATCGCGCTCGCACGCCGCCGTGGGCGGCGGCGTCTCCGGCCGGGCCGCGATCGCCTCGCCGTCGCCGTCGAGCAGGACGGGCGCGGCGCCGCGCAATCCCAGCCCCGACCAGATCCGGCGCCGCGTGACTGCCCACGCGGCGCCGGAATCCTCCAGCGTCAGCTCCAGCCGCTTCCGCGGGTACGCCGGATCGAGCGGCACATAGGCGCCCCCCGCCTTGAGGATGCCCAGCAGCCCCACCACCGCGTCCGCCGAGCGCTCCAGGCACAGCCCCACCCGCGCCTCGGGCCCCACGCCGAGCGCCGCGAGATGCCACGCCAGCCGATTGGCGCGGCGCTCCAATTCGCCGTAAGTGACCTCACGGGCGCCGTCGATCAGGGCCGTCCGCCGGGGCTCCCGGCGCGCCTGTTCCTCAAAAGGGGAATGTAAAAGCATTGTATTCGGAAGGTATCTGTAGGTAAATTTCTAGTGTGCCTTTTTGCTCAATCTGCCATGTCAAAAGTTCTAGGTGTTCTACCCCCACCCAGGCGGGACAACCTCCTTGGTGCGAGAGGGTGGCAATCCCGCGACAAAGAGCCCGCCCGCCTGAACGAAGATGCGTAGAACATCCCGTCAAGGGGACAACGCCGGCGAGCCGCCCGTCCGTCATCGACTTCCCGGGCCCGAGCTCCGATGTTCGTGCAGACCCGTCTTTTTTTTCTAAATAGAAATCATTTCGAAAGATGGCGCCGATCACGGCGATCAGAGCCAGGAGGGACCGTCACCGATTCGGTGTTGCAATGGATCGGATCGTTGTGATAATGCACCGTCAATGCCCTTGCCGGCCGGGCTCCAGGTCGGCAGCCCCGGCGATACAGGTTTGGCGCCCGACGGGCGATCTTCGTTACGCCAACCCTGCCGCCAGACCGCGGCGAGACCTCATGAGCGGTGGGGATGCCAGCCCGGGCATGAATGCCCGGGCTAAGAACAGCGCCGGATGAATCCGGCTTCAAGCCCCCTTCAGGGGGCGCGGTTCCTAGCCCGGCGATTCATCGCCGGGCGGCGGAGGCGGCTTTCGAGACACCCTCTGACACTTATTCGGGCAGCGCCTGGGCGCCTGTTTGGGGTAGCGCCGGTTCCGCGAGTATCATAATTTCATGAACAGGACTCGTTTCGTCCTCTTCCTGCTCCTCACCTCGGCCTGGCTCGGCGTGGCAAGCCACCGCGCGCTCGCGGCTCAACTGGTGCCGCTCGGCGACGAAGACGAGGTGCCCTCCGACCTGGCCTCCAACCCTCCCGCGGTGGCCGTCCAGCCCGACGGCTCCTATCTGGTCGCCTGGGATGATGACTCCATTTCCACCGCCGAGGGAGCCCTCTCTTACGAGCACGTCTCCGCGGGCGGAGAGCCCGGAGTTTATTGTTGCGACTTGCTCTATAGCCCGACCGGCGTTCCTGACGTGGACGCCGTCACGGCGGGACGGCAGGGCTTCGACGTGATCTGGCATACCCGGCAATACGAGGACGATCCGACGCCGACGCTCTTCTATCGGGCCCACCTCGATCTGCGGGGCATGCCCGTGGGCAAGCCGGTCCGCTTGGGAGGCGCCGGCACCGGATGGGTCTGGCAGGTCCGGGGCAGCGGCTTCATGGCCGGCTGGTCGCTGCCGAGCAAGCATGGCATCGCGGCCCGGCGCCTCAGCACCTCAGGCCAGCGGACGGGGCCGGAGCTGCGCCTGAACAGCCGCCTGGTCGATCATCCGGCGGGCGTGTCCGTCGTGGGCCTCGCCGATGCAAGCTTCGTCGCGGTCTGGCTCGGGGTCCTGCCGGGAAGCCACGGGATCGCGGTCCTGCGCGGCCGCCGGTTCTCCCCCTCGGGCAAGCCTCTGGGGCCCGACTTCGACGTCAATACGATCCCCCTGGGAGTGCTCGACACGTCCTCCTGCCCCTCCGACCCGCCCTCCTGCCCCGCATTCAAGGCCGCCGCCGCTCCCGGCGGAGGCTTCGCCGTCGCCTGGCTGGTCAACCACACGACCTATCTGCGCTGGTTCAATGCGGCGGGCACCCCGCTGGGTCCCGAGGTCATGGCCACTACATCCGAGGATCCCGATGGGGTGCCCCAGTCCATGGCGTTCGACGACACGGGGAATCTGGTGCTGCTCTGGGCACTGGGATACGACGGTCTCCAGCTCCGGCTCTTCGATCCGCAAGGTAAGCCCCTGGGGCCGCCGGTGGACGTGAACAGCGACGCGACTGACGATCCCGAGGGACGCAGCGAGCCCTGGGGAGGCGACCTGGCCTGGACGGGAGACTCGTGGGTCGTCGCCTGGGTGGCCTCCATATTTCCTTATGACCAAAGCTCCATCTTCGTGCGGCGGTTCGCGGAAAAGTAAAGCAGCCATACCGGACGCCGCCTCCCTCCCTCAGCAGGATGGGTTGCAGGACGCCGAGCAGGCCTGCTCGTTCCGGAGGCAAGTCTGGAAACAGGTCTGGTTGGTGAACGCGCAGTTTGCGGTGCAACTGTCGTAGATGTCCCCGCACACGGTGCAACAGAGGCCCGCCGTCGCCGTCCGAGGCTGGGAGACGATCAGGGCGGAGAGCACGAAGACCAGCGATCCGAGCTTGAGGAGGCTCTTCTTGAGCATGGTTCGAAATCTCCTTTCAGAGAATGCTGCCACGCAGATCTGTTCCCCGGCGACCCGCCGCGGTTCAATTCGGCCTCCCCAAGGCCTCCGCGAAGGATGCAACGCCTCTGCGATCGATCGCTGAGCCGCTCCGGGCGGGAAAATCGCAACGCTGTCCTTCCGCACGGAAGCTTAGCTTCCCTCCGGCTCTGCCCTTTGTTGGAGGATGACTGGAGCTCATGCTCCGGTTTTTGTGATGCTCTCGCTCCTTCATGATTGCTGGAACCTCACTGATGACTCGAGGGCCCCCTAATGCTGCGGCGCTTCGCAGGGAATGGCGAAGTCAGTCATCCGGGCAAGCGCCAAGTGGAGCGCCACCGTACGCCGCCAGGGCGTGCGATACGTCTCGGACCTCTCCCGCTACGGACAGTTCGAAAACGCCGCGCTGTCCTGGATCGGCTGGAAGGGCTTACCTTGAGGATTCGTATACGTCTTCACGGCCCCTGTCGTGGTGTCTGTCACCGTGAGGGTCACCTGGACGTTCGTCAGCCCTCCAGCATAGAACCAGAACGCGTGATTCAAGCCGCAGGCGTTGAGCACCTTGAAGACGGCCTCGACGTTCGTGGGATCGAAAAACCAGAAGTACCCGGAATCGTCGGTCAGACGGACCACCGTGCCGGTGCCCGATCGTCCATCCGGCGTCTTCCACTGCGCCACTACACTGAAACGACTCTGGTTGAAGCACACGGCCGGCGCTTGGCAGAGCGTGCCTGGGTTGGGGAAGGTCGTCACGGTGGTCTCATTGGAGTAGTCGGAGTTGTTGCCTGCGCTGTGCGCCCGCACCCGGAAGGAGTACGTGGTCCCCGGATTCAGGTGGTCGACCACCGCCGAGGTCGTGTTACCACTCGCCGAAGCCACAGCGATGTATTCGCTCTGATGGATCTCCCGATCTTCGATTTGAAAGTAATCCTCTCCCGACGAGTTGTCTTGCCAGGTGAGCATGCAGGAGGTGCTCGAGACGGCGGAACCGCTCAGGCTGGAGGGGGCCGGATAGCTGCCGCCACCTCCTCCGCCGCCACCACAACCAGGGTAGTACGGCAGGCACGTTTGAGAGAGCGGGGTACCATCACAGCACCCACAACCGCAGACGCCACCATGTGACGAACAGCAGCCCGAGCGGGCATTGGCAGCCACTGAACAGATCAGGAACGTAATCAGGGCAAGATAGAGTCTACGCACAGGGTCCTCCTTCGGTGGCGATCTCCAGATACCGCCGCTCGCAATCAAGCAGCTACCGCCACATGTCGTGGATATCCCCACTCTATTCTTTAAAGATCCTGAAAGTCCAATGTGAACATGGTAAGTAGCGTATAGCTGGAAGCTTGAGGAGCATCGAAAGAAAGTTGATCTCTTTGAACATGTCAGGCGGACAAAAGCGCGCCAACAAGTCCGGCCCAACGGGCCGGGAGACTCTAGCCCAGGGCTGAGGCCGGAGGCCGATGCCCTGGGTCAGCAAGCACGCCGAATCTCCACGCGGCCTGAAAGGTCGCGAGAACCTGGGCTCGATAGAATCCAACGATACTGCCGTTCAGCGGCGGCGCGAGAGGGGAGCGCAGCGAGCGACGCGCCCGTCCGTCTGCAACGGCGGGTTGGGCAGCGGTTTAGGCCCGAGGACATGCCCAGCGCCACTCCTCCGAAACGTCAGCCACATCGTCGACAGGTGCCAAATCCCAGTCCGTCGCCCGACAAAGAGGACACGGCTGCGGCGGTTCATCGCGGGTCCCGAGCAAGCTGACCTTCCGCGACAGGTCCGTGGCGTCGAAGTAGAGGTCAGACAATTCGTCGTCCTCGACGACCTGACGATCGCAGCACGTCAATGTGACCACTCGGTAGGCGGAGTTGCTGCACCCGCTCGCGCCAGCCTTCTCGAAGGCGTTCTGCTCAAGGAAAAACATCGATTCGTCTGCCCAACGCTATGCCGATGAGCGGCGGGAACCGCGCTGTTTGCGGGGTTGGCCGCTCACACCGATACGTTGCAATATTTATATGTAAATTATCCTCTTCAGCTACTCCTCCATCTATTCTAACGGCCACAGCAAAACGTGATGCTCCGGAGGCGCTCCGGCAGAAGGACTTCGAGAAAAGCGGTCCTTTCTTTGGCCGGCACCTAGTTGAGCAGCGCCAGCGCCAGCCGACTCACGGCGGCCGATCTCGCCGATACCCTTCGGGCGCCTATGGGTAGATCTCATAACAGCCGTATGTCGACTCTGAACAATCATAATACGGCTGCTCGTACGTCGCCATCACGTAGTCAGTGCCGCAGTCGTACGTAGAATGGCCGGCGTACAGGTCCTCGACAAAGTTGCCGTATTCGTCGTTGTAGCGCGTATATCGGTCGAGGGTATCTGGACTTCCGGGACATAGATAAGGATCGTAGACCCAGTAGTATCCCACAGCGATGAGCGTCGTTGCCTCGGCCCTATGCGGTATGGCGGTGACACCCAGCGAAGCCGCTATAAGCGCCGCGCCGATCATCCGTAATACTCTTTGATACATTGGTTCCTCCTTGTGTGTATTGAGCGTAGTCCGCAACTGGCACGTCCAAAGGGGCTCTGACATCTTTGTGGGTCGCCCAACAGTGATTGGCGGTGAGCGACGGGACCGCACGATAGGGCGGTTCCCGTCCGCTCGACCGCCCGAGTTGGCCGCTGCCATTTAATCAAAACTCACAGTTCTACCTCCCCCACCCTTGCAACGCAACACCGGCATATCCGCTTCCGCTTGCCCCTTGAATGGCCACCTCGTTTATTGACAGCTTATCCCAAACACTACGCAATCTCCATAACCAGCGGCGCATCCGGCTCGGAGAACTGTAGCGCCATCCGTAAGCATTACGGTCAATACGCTAACCAAGGACACGAGAAATAACTTTAGCTTTCTAGTCATACACTCTCCTTTGATCTAAGATGTTTCTGGCGGTCAGTTATGCATCGAACTTCCTTGCGTAGCTCTCCGCGCGCCCAGCGCCCTGTAGGTGAGCGGCGGGCGCCGCACGATAGGGCGGTGTCCGTCCGCTCGACCATAGTGTTATGCAACGTCTGACCTCTAGATCATATCCAGACGTTGCCTTAATTGGTACTGAATACTCATGTCCACGATCTGTAATTCCGTTGCAACTACATGGTTCGCCAACTCGTCAGCCGTAAAACCTGGCTGAACAACAGTCTTATAGAAGAGACATGAATCTGGTCCGTCAGGATCGAGAAAGAATTTCTCTTCTGCCTTTAAACCCTCAACGTCCATATACTGGAAACGAAATTGTCGAGGAGCTTCATGGTTAACGCAAATAGATCCCATAAGCGCGCTTCCAGTTTCTTTTTCCTGAAATATCTCCACACCTTCAGGCTCGACCTTTATTCTGTATAACCCAACTAGCAGATCGTTCAGCCCTGATGACAGACCTGCAAGGGATTCGGCGAGTTCCTTGGAGTACCGCGCATAACTTACCTCTTGTACCTGCCGATTTTGCCTGAAGCGAATGCGGTAGGTAGTTAAGGCTAGTTTCTCCGCATAGCTCCTAGCGTCACCTTCAACCATTGGATTGACACCCTCCTCTATATCTCCTCAAGCAGCTTAATGCCGCATAACGTTCAAAGGTGAGCGGAGGCACCGCACGATAGGGCGGTGTCCGTCCGCTCGACCGCAAGTGTTATGCGCCCTTCTTCCCTTCATTGCCGCGTCACACTCAGCTTAGTCAAGACTACTGCGCCTAATGGAAGAGGCCTTTCGGGATACTGCTTTGTTGTGCTTGCCTCTTGTAGATAGTGGCTAAATTCGGAGTTCGCGCTATCATTTGCCAAAATGACCCCAATCTCGAATCGCTTGCTCACATCACCTGAACTCCCAAGGGTAGAGGAAATTTCCCAAGTGCCACCCGAAGAGGCTGGCACGATTTCATAGAGTTGCGGCCACCAACCCCATGAGCCTACCGGATGCACAGCCACCCATAGATGCTGTCCTTGTGCCAGGCCGGAAGCACGACCTGTAACTGAGACAAACTGTTGAACCTGATCGCAGGGTTGTGGAGTCGTTATGAGAACCTCAGAGGCTTGCTTATGGGGTTCGGCGGCTACAACCTCAGGGACCACCTCAAGATGCATAATTTTAAGTGTCCCCTGATATGCGCCCAGCCCGGAAAGGAATCCCGTAACCAGAGTGCCCAGGAACCACACCACCGGATCATCCTGAATTCTTTCCCTAATGCCGATAACTTTTCTCTTCAGTAGATCGCATAACGGCCCAAGGCCTAAGCGGCGGGGCCGCGCGAAGCGCGGTATCCGTCCGCTTGAGACCTCGGGTTGGGCGCTATTACGATGTTTATACTCGCCAATGCTGTTCTTTCTCGCTCACTAGCCGGTACTCTGATCCCGTTACCAGCAATTCATACGCGCGAAGCTCGACGATTATACCCAGATCTAGTCGTGAGAAAAGTGAACTCTTACAAAGAGAGATAATTTCTCGATTGGGTTGGCGCTTATTATCAGGTTGACCTGTTGCCCCGCAGGCCGAGCCTCGATCTGGTGGAGGCTTAGAATATTCTCAAGTCCGCCAATGATTTCACACCAAGCATCTCCAATCGGCCTACTAGCGGTAGTGTTCAACGTGACTTGCTGGATGGCAGGGGCCAAAGGAGCCACAAATGACTGAAATCCCGGGGAAGGGGTAGGAGGTACATCGTCGGTATGTATAAACACATCGATCGGCTTAGGCATAAAGTTCTCCTCTTGAAGGTTGTCAGGCTTTAGGTCACCTAGAGCCTGAGGGGTCAGAGGCCCTGTCGGCTCCTCGAGCTACTCCTCCATATAGACGGACGGACAACTTCGATGTTCCTCTCAAAGTAACTTGGCACCCTAGAATTCACCGCCTAATCAACCGAGCCCCCAACTAGCCAACACGACAACTCTTCGCCTTGGCGACTTCGCTTGAGCAATGGGCAGCAACTCGCATCTCTTTCCCTTGGCATAACTTGTCTAAAGGCTATCGCCATAGGGTATTCGCGTCAAGGCTATGCGGAGTGTCGCATAAGCAAGTGAGCGGATGGAGCTTCGGGATCGTGCTTGAACGACAGAAGAGCTCCGAGGCGTCGGGCAGGTTCTCCCGGCGTTATGCGGCGCCATCGTGGCGATATGTACCTGGCTCAGGCCGCCGGGGATTGGATCTCAAGCTGCTCACGGAGAGGACGTTGCCGCCATGGATGGGTTTCGGCACGCAAGACTTATGCGACGGAAAATTGTCGCGTAAGAGTGCCCCGAACGGACCGGACGAAAAAGGCGGGGCTCTCCCCCATTGCAGACGAGAGCCCCGAAAACCACCCTTCGGGTCCGCTTTCTAGATTTAGTTGTCAAAGAACCGTGCTGCATCCCGAGAAGGAGCCCTCCCTGGGCCTCTGTTCTGAAATAAGGAGGGGGCCTGTAGGGGCGGCCCTATGTGGCCGCCCTGGGTGGGCGGGAGCATAGAGCCGGAGTAGCCCCCCTCCCAGGGCGGCCACATAGGGCCGCCCCTACGGAATTTCACCCCACCTGGGTGTCCCTCGCGGCATGAGGGCCTCCCCGGGAGAAGCCGGGGACGTGATCGCTCACGCCCCCGGCGGTTACGACTTACCGGCTACTGAGGTCTACCTCGACCTACCACCCGCCCTCTTGCGGGCAACGGGCGGCGGGGGAGAGAGCGTTCTCTTGGGTCCGCGGCGCTTGCCGCGGGGCTTGATGCCGTAGCGGAGGAGCTTCTCGTTGCGCATTCCCAGCACGCCCCGGATGAAGCTGCGGAGCGCGACGACGGCGTCCTCGCCCACGGCCACGGTCTCCCGCAGCCGGTCGGTGGCTTCACCGGCGGAGGCTTCCAGGGAATCCTGCAAGCCCTTGAACATGTGCGCCCGCGCTCGGGCGTTCGCCAGAGCCTCCCGGAACGGGACGACGCCCGCGAGGTCGCCCTCGGTCTCTTTCACGGCCTGGAGCAGGGTGTCCCACTCGGCGATGGCGTTGTACGGTGATTTGGACATGCTATTCTCCTTGTGTCGTTCTGGTTTCTGGAATCGAAAAGGCGGGGCGTGCCGCGAACACGCCCCACCCGGGTTCTCGGGACTAGGCGGCACTCCCGCCGGTCGAGGAGGTTGACGGACCCGGATGCGCTCCGGGGGCTTCCTCGGCCGGCTTCTTCACCACCTGCTTCGCCTTGCGCGGACGCTTCCGCAGAGGAGCGATCTTGAAGTGGACGAGACGCTCGCTCTTCGGTCCGATCTTGCCTCGCGTCATCGAGCGGATTTTGATCGCCGTCTCCTTCCCCTTCGTGAGCTCCGCCGCGAGCTGCTGCGTGACCTCCTGACGAAGGCCCTGCAGCTCGTTCTGGCGCGCCTTGAGACCCTGCACCGTGGTGAGCGACTGCGCCAGGGACTGGCGATCCGTGTCGACGGTCGGCTGGACCTCGGGATCGCTCTGCACGGCCTGCATGAGCTCCTCCCAGTCCGTCATGACGTCGGCGTGTGAGTTGTCCTTACTCATGGCTTCTCATCTCCTTTCTTGGCTTACGCGGCCGGAGCCGCGCCTCCACTGTTGTTCTGGTTGAAGGTGATGGTGAGCCCCAACCCCGCGAGGCCGAAGGTCACCGTCTGCGCCTGGTGGATCGCCACCCGCAGGCTCAGGGTCGCCGCGTCGCCGCCGGCGGCGAGGCTCTCCTGGACCCGTTCGGGCTTGAGCTCGATCCAGATCGTGGCCAGCGGGGCCGGCCCGTCGTCCGGGGCCACGTTGACGAGCCCGTGGGGCGTCACCGTGGGGTTCGAAACCGTCTGCGTCGTATCCATACTGCGTCTCCTTTCGGAAAAATCCGGGCCGTCATTGGCACCGGAAAGTCGTTTCTTGGAATGCGGCGGCCCTCCAGGAGCACTCGGAAGGCTCCGCTACAGCTACCTCCTGGACCAGGACAGAAGCCCGTCATTCCAGGACAGTGGCCCGTCATTCCAGGACAGGAGTCCTTCATTCCAGGACAGGAGTCCTTCGCTCTAGGACGGGAGTCCGTCATTCCAGGACAGGAGTCCTTCGCTCTAGGACAGAAGTCCGTCGTTATAGGACAAGTCTCAGGTATTCTGAGACAGAAGCCTGAGATTCTCCGCTGGAACAGGCGACTCATCTCTAAGAGGGTGTCTCGAAAGGGTGCTCCCACTGTAGAGACGCCCCGTGGGGCGTCTCTGAGGCGGCGACCTCGCCCGTGCTCTCTCAGACGCCCCGCGGGCGCGCCGTGGCACTTGGGATCGTCCTCTCCGCCCCGGAGACGCCCCACGGGGCGTCTCTACAGTGGGGGCCCAGACGGAATCGCCACTTTCGAGACGCCCCCTAAGGGAACCGCATTGGGGGGAGCCCGGCTGCTGGAGGAGCGGCTCTCCCTGTCGCTCCCCGGTGGCTCCCCGGCACCTCTATAGAGAGCATCCCTGGCAAACTGTGGGTCTCGGCACTCATGAATGCCACCCGCGGACTGCCGGGCCAGGGCGGTCCGGATTCCGATCCGCGGAGGAGGAGGAGACATGACTCGACGCAAGCTCTCTCACGTCATCGCGGCGGGGATCCTGGCGGCCCTGTTGGCGCTCCCCGGGCCGGCGCTGGCTGCGGCCCCCCAAGTCCGCAGCGTGAGTATTTGGCACTCGCTAGCCAAGCTTTGGCATCGCGAATTTGCCACTTTGCTGCATTGGGACGGGTTGCTGAGGAAGGAAGGTTACGGCATTGACCCCAATGGCGCCAAGCCAACAGGATCAAATTTGGTAAACCCAAACCCAGGCGATACAGAAACATGTGAAGGTTCATCGGGAGCGGGCCTCTAATTCTTGCAATCTGGACCTAACCAGCAGAGGCGGCGGAGCGTCGCCTCTGCTGGCCAGGGGTACAAAATGGGTAAGCCCCATGCGAAAATGTGCTATGAATTGAGGAGGACACTCTGTGAGCGAACGCTTCACCAGAGGCGAGAACGTAGGGAAAGCTGCGGACGGCCTCTCTACCAAACCACCTGAGGGACCAGTCGCGCCGCCCTCCGAGGTAGACCACCGACCACCTGGAGCGCGACGCAAACAGTCCAAGCGGGGCCTCCTCGTCTCGGAGCAGGAGATCGAGCCCGAGATCCTCTTGGAGGTACCGCTTCAGGCTCACTCTCTAATCCTCCTCTCTGCACGGGAATCGGCTCGCTATCGCCGGGCTCGTCGTCTGCTTTCCTCAGGAGAGGGTGTGTGGTCCATTGTTCGGGTTATGCCATTAGCTGGATTGGGTATATACGAGGCGCTCCTTGCTCGAAGCTGGGCTGTCCGTTTTAATAATCCTGAGGAAATGGTTCGACTCGCGGAGGCTGCAACAGAGGTAGCCCAAAGCTTGAGCCCGCGCGGATACGGAAAGAAGCGGATCGCGGACTTGCAAGCGCGCGCGTGGGGAGAACTAGCGAATGCTTACCGCATTGTGGACAGGCTGCGCTCCTCACAGATAAGCTTCGGACAAGCTTACGCCACCATGCAAAAAGGGACGGGTTATCCCTATCTGAAAGCAAGACTTTTTGACCTCGAAGCTTCTCTTTTGGGAAAATGGCGAGAGTTTCCACTTGCTCTTACTCGATTAACGAGCCTCTCTAAAATCTATCAGGAGCTGGGAGAGCCACATCTAGCTGGTCGGGCTTTTATAGTTCGAGCCCTCTATACTTTTTACGCTGGAAAACCCGAAGAGGCGCTCACGCTTAACGAAGAAGGCATTAGCTTGATTGACCAGCAGAGAGATCCGTCTCTTTTCATGCGTGCCTTACACAACCACCTTGTCTTCTTAGTGGAGCTCCGCGAATTTGGCCCAGCAAAGAAAGTCCTTTTCAAGAACCGCCAGCACCTCATCTACAAAGACCATGTTAGCGCCCTCAGACTTCGAGGAACAGAAGGAAGGATCAATTATGGTTTAGGGGAACTGGTAAGCGCCGAAACTGCTTTCCGAGAAGCCAAAGAAGGTTTCTGCAAGATTGGCCTTGCTTTTGCCGCCGCAATTGCGTGTTTGGACCTTGCAATGGCGCTCATGAGTCAGGGTAGGACAGAGGAAGCACTGAACGAAGTAATAGTAGCCCGGGATATTTTTCTCACCTTGGAGATCTATCGCGAATATCTGGGCTCGGTGATGTTCCTTGAAGAGGCGTTCCATAGGGGTGAAGCAACGGCCAAGCTCATCGAAGATACCACGGACCTTATTCAACGCAAGTGGCTCCAGGTAGGACCGCGCCAGATGCGGTAGGCGCCCCTTCCAGCCCGGCAGGAGCTGAACCGTAGAGACGTCCCAGCCCGTTTCAGCACAATGCGGGCAGGCCACCGGAGGCGGGACGTCTCATCCTTCCGAGGCCACACAGGGTTCCCTAAAAACATGTTTGAAAAGCCGGTCGCGACGCCCTTCCGCCCGGGCATGAATGCCCGGGCTACGTGGGAAACGAAAAGCCGGCTGAAGCCGGCTCCGAAGTCAGAGCCGCTCCGCCAGGAGCCGGGTTCACCCGGCTTTTCGGTTGAAGCGTAGCCCGGGCATTCATGCCCGGGCGGGGCGGGCCGGGAAAGCTGACAAAGTAGAACTAAGAGGGTGTCTGGGAAGCCGGTCGCGACGCCCTTCCAGCCCGGCGATTCATCGCCGGGCGGGGGAGGCGGCTTTCGAGGCACCCTCTCAGAGTCACCGTTTGCCGTTCTTGGTCCGCGGCGGGGGCGGCTCGGAGGCCGCGGAGTCCGTGGTCCTGCGGGCTTGGCCCTCCATGATGTCGCGCACGTCGCGGCGGAGGTCTTCCAGCATCCTTTCGACGTCCTCGCGGCGGAGGGGGGCGGCCTCCGGCTGGGGGTCCGGCGCCTTCGGCGGCGGGCTCTCCAGGACCTTGCCCGGCCGGATCGGCCCCAGGATCTTCTCGATCCTCTGGCGGGCCGCGGTGGGCTCCTCGCGTTCGGGGTAGGCCATATCGAAGAACTCCCGCACGTCGAGGCCGATCGCCCGCACCACCGCGAGCACGAAGTCGAGCCTCGGCTCGGCATCCCCCTTGAAGTAGCGCACCAGGCTGGCGAGGGCGACGTCCGCCCGGCGCGCCAGGGCGGCGTTGCTGAATCCCATGGCCCGCGCCAACGTGCGCAGCAGATCCATGAGCTGGCGGACCTCGCCAGAGGCAGGGACTTCCGGTCTCTCTTCCGTCTTCTTGTCTTTCATACCAGAAGAGTCTAGCTCCACGCATCGCAAGACGCAACTTCCCGTTCCTGAGATGTATTGACTCAATGTCGAATAGATGGTATAACGCCGCCATGAAGATTCTCAGTTGGGAGAATTTCGCACGCTCTGGGGAGACCAGGGGCCTGCCCCGGAGGAGGAGGGATCATGGCGGAGACGCCGTCCGAGGTCGATCTCACACGTTTCAGCGAGAGCACGCGCCGGAGGCTCTATGACCGGATCGTCGAGGTCCAGTTTCCCGGTGAGGGGGGCGTGTACAGTCCGGACGATTCGGGGTTGCAGGTCGTCTATTTCGCCGGGCGCTGGTTCGCCACCTGGACCGATCTCGCGGAGCCGCTCTGGCGGCCGCTGCCGTTGCGGCTGCGGATCGTACGGGTGGGACTGGGATCGGGTCAGGACGTCGAGCTGTACGACGTCTGAGGGGACCG
Source organism: Acidobacteriota bacterium (assembly GCA_003223675.1). Taxonomy (GTDB): domain Bacteria; phylum Acidobacteriota; class Thermoanaerobaculia; order Multivoradales; family UBA5704; genus DATARR01. The sequence goes on along the minus strand of QHVW01000173.1, from coordinate 9,215 downwards.
CCGCGGCGGGGGTTTGCGGGGATCCGGCGTGCGCGGTCCGCCTTTCGGGACGCGCCTTCCGGACCGGAAGGCGGGCCGCCGCGGCCTGAATCGGCGCGGCGTGGATTCCGGCGGTGGCCGTCCGCCTCGCGAGGCGGAGGCGCCGGATGCGGGGCGGACGGCGCGGAATCCGGCGGGCGTGGCCGCGGATCCGGCGGCGGCCGTCCGCCTCGCGAGGCGCGGCGCCGCGGCCGCGAGGCGAGGCCCGCGGATCCGGGGCGGATGGCGCGGGACGCGGGGCGGGCGGCGCGGGAGCCGGCGTCAGGAGGTGCGATCCGCCAGCCGGTCGAGGAGCTCGCGGGCCTCCTGGAGGTCGCGGGTCGCGAATCCTTCGGTGCAGGTCTGGTAGACGGCGGTGAGGGGGGGCAGGGCCTCGGCCGCCCGGCCCTGCGCGGCGAGGAGGCGGCCCAGGCTGGTCGCGGTGCGCAGCTCGAAGGCGCGGGCTCCCTGGTCGCGGGCGATGTCGAGGGCCTTGCGGAAGGAGGCCTCGGCCGCGGCGGCGTCCCCGGTGAGCCAGAGGAGCTCGCCCTCCAGGCGGAAGAGCTCGGAGTCCACGAAGGCGCCGAGCCGGCCCTCCGGCCGGGCCAGGATCGGGCGGACGGCGGCGAGCCCCTCGGCCGCCCGGCCGGCCGCCAGATGCGCTTCGACCAGGTAGGAGGTCAGGTATCTCCGCACCAACTGCGCCCCCGTGGCCTCCTGCAGCTCCAGTCCTTTCTCGATCTGCGCCGTTCCGGCCGCCAGATCGCCACGCTGGCAGGCGGCCCACCCCTGCCCGACATGGGCGAAGGCGAGGAGCAGGGCGAACTCCTGCTCTTCCGTCATCTTCCGTAGCCGTTCCGCCACCGCGGCGACCCGTTCGGGGCTCAGCAACTGGTGCCACAGGATCATTTCGAAGTTCAGTGCCATGCTGAGCAGGAAGGGCGAGCCCTGGGTCTCGACGGCGGCGAGCACCGCGTCCAGCCTGCGCACCGCCGCGTCCGGCCGGCCGACCATGGCGAGCACCCAGAAGTGGAAGAGGTGGGGCATGAGGTTGGCTTCCTCGCCGAAGACCTGGGCGAGCTCAGGGTTCAGCGTGGGCTCGAAGAGCGCCGCGGCCTGCGCGAGCAGGGGGAGCGCCTCGGCGACCCGGCCTCTTTCGAAGGTGGTCTGCCCCCGCGTCACGCAGCCGAAGAAGATTTCCACCGGCGTCTCGGCGAGCCGCGCGATCTCCTCGGAGAGCTCGATCACCGGCTGGCTCTCTCCCCGCAGGAGGTGATGGTCCCAAAGGGCGTAGAGGGAGGGGATGAGCCGTTCGCGGTCCCCGAGCTCCCGGCAGAGGGCGACGCAGCGCCGGGCGTTGGTGCCCACCTCCGCGGACCCCCACCCCTGGATCGCCGGCAGGACGGCGCCGACCTGCAGGCGCAGGGCGAGCTCCCGCCCCAGCCGCTCGGGCGATTCCGGCAGGGCGAGCAGCAGGTCGAGGGCCTGGGTGAGGTGGCTGACCGCCTCCAGCAGCGCCGAGCGCTGCATGGCCCGCTGGCCGGCCTTCTGGAGATAGTCGACGGCCTCGCCGGGCAGGCCGCCGTGCTCGCAGTGGAAGGCCATCAGCTCGGGCTCGGCCGCGGCCACCGCCGGAAAGTCTTCCTGGAGCAGGCGGACGAGCTGCTGGTGGAGCCGCTGCCGGTCGCTGGCCAGGAGCGACAGGTGGGCGGCGTCCTGGATCAGGGCGTGCTTGAAGACGTAGAGCGCCCGGGACGCCGGTCCGCGGCGGTGGAGGATCTCGGCCTGGAGGAGCTGCTCCAGCGCGGTCCGCAGGGCGGCCCCCTTGATCCAGGAGAAAGCTTCCAACTGCTCCAGGGTGAAGGTGCGGCCGAGGACCGCCGCGAGCTGCGCCACCGCCTTGGCTTCCCCCAGGCGGTCGAGGCGGGCGAGCAGCGAGCCGCCGAGCGTGAGGGGGATGCCGGCCGGCTTTCCCTGGGTGACATCCCCTTCCAGCACCGTCTTGGTCAGCTCCTCGATGAACAGCGGGATGCCGTCGGTGCGCGCGGCGATCTCCCGCCGCATCTCGGCGGGCAGCCGCTTCCCCTCGGACACCCGTGCGATGAGCTCCGCCGTGTGGGCCTCGCTCAATCCCCCCAGGTTGAGCTGGGTGACCGAGGTCTGGTGGCGCCAGGGCGGTGAGAATTCGGGCCGGAAGGTGGCCACGAGCAGCAGGGGGAGCGCGGGGATCGCGCCCAGGAGCAGGTCGAGCAGGTCGAGGGTCGAGCGGTCGATCCAGTGCAGGTCCTCGATCACCAGCACCAGCGGGTGGCGCTCGGCCATGGCGCCGAGGAGCGCCAGGACGGCGGCGAGGGTCCGCTTGCGCCGCGCCTCGGGGCTGAGGACGAGCGGTGGATAGCGCCCCTCGGTGGGCAGCGAGAGCAGAGCGCCCAGCAGGGGGGCGTAGTCCGGCCGGGGGAGGCCGTGCTCGGCGAGCACCTCCTCCAGCCGGTCGAGCCGCCGTTCGCCGGGGATCCCGGCGCCGCCGTCGGGTCCGAAGACGGTCCGCGTGAGGAGGTGGACCATGGGCGCGAGGGGCGTGTTCTGGGCGAAGGCCGAGCCGTGGGCGGTCAGCCAGACCGGCGCCTCGCCCGCGAGGCGCTCGGCGAGGGCCCGCACCAGGCGCGACTTGCCGATGCCGGCCTCGCCGGCGATCAGCACCGCCTGGCCCGATCCCGAGCGGGCCAGACGGAAGCGGTCGAGGAGGATCTGCATCTCGGCTTCCCGGTCGACCAGAGGGGGTGACAGGTCGCCCTCCCCGCTCCCCGGCTCCACGGAGGGGCCCAGCTCATACATGTCGACGGTCGCGTCGAGGTCCTTCACGTGGACGGCGGGGAGAGGATGGGTGACGAACCGCCGTCCGACCAACTGGCGGCTCGCCGCGCTCACCCCGACGCGGCCGGCCGCGATCTGGCCCTGGACCGCCATGGCGATGTCGAAGGTGTCGCCGGGCTGGAGCGTCTGGCCCGTGGCGGGGCGGGTCACCACGACGGCGGGCCCGGTGTGCAGGCCCGCGCGCACGGCGAGCCGGTGGGCGGCGGCGACCGGGAGGGAGGCGAAGCGTCGCTGCAGCTCCCACGCCGCCCGCACGGCCCGCTCGGCGTCGTCCTCATGCGCCCGCGGATACCCGAAGCAGAGCCACAGCGTGCGGTTGAGCACGGCTCCCAGGGAGCCGGAGAGCTCGCGGCAGACCTCTCTCCCGAGGCTCTCGAAGGCGGCGGTGGCCTCGGAGAGGAGCTCGACGTCGAGCGCGCCCGCCTCCCCCGCGGGCCGGCCGGTCTGGACCAGCGCGCAACAGACGATGGTGACGGTCCTGCGCTCACCGCCGCTCTGCCGGGGCTCTTCGCCGGCGGCGGGACCGCCGATCAGGCGCGCCACCGGCTCGGCAACGGTGGAGGCGGAGTCGTCCAGCCCGGCCGGCCCGCGGGGGGGAGCCGGGACCGCTCCCTCCAGGCCGGGGGAGCCGGCCGCGGTGTCCAGGGCCGCGAGCACCTCGGCCGTGGATTGCGGGCGGTCCCGCGGCTCCTTCTGTAGCAGCCAGTCCACCAGGTCGCAGACCACCGCCGGGATCGCGGGATGGGTCTCCTGGAGCGGCGGGACCTCGTCGCGCACCACCTTGGCGAGCGCCAGCGCCGAGCTCTCGGCGCGGAAGGGGGCCTCAGCGGTCAGCATCTCGTAGAAGAGCGAGCCCAGGGAGAACAGGTCGGAGCGCTCGTCGAGAGGGCGTCCGAGCGCCTGCTCGGGGGACATGGCGAAGCAGGTGCCGAGGACGACGCCCGGCGTCGAGCCGGTCAGCTCCTGGCTGTCCGCCTCCCCCTCGCGCGGGATCTCCTTGGCGAGGCCGAAGTCGAGGATCTTGGCCCGGCCGGAGGGGCCCACGATCACGTTGCTGGCCTTGAGGTCCCGGTGGAGGATGCCCTGCGCGTGGGCCTCGGCGAGCCCCTCGGCGATCTCACGGCAGAGCCGGACCGCGCGGGCCGGCGCCAGGGCGCCCTCCTCGTCGAGCAGGCAACGGAGCGTCCTGCCCTCGACGAGCTCCATCACGATCCAGTCGCCGTCCGCCCCCTCCAGGATGTCGTAGACGTGGACGATCGCCGGATGGTTGAGGCGCGCCACGGCCCGCGCCTCGCGCCGCAGGCGCTCACGGCCATGGTGCAGGGGCGCGCCGGCGCGGATCTGCTTCAGGGCGACCCAGCGTTCGAGCCGCTCGTCCCAGGCGCGCCAGACCGCTCCCATGCCACCGCTGCCGAGCAGTTGGTCGAGACGGTACGGTCCGAGCCTCTCCGGAGGCTCCGGCCGATTTTCGGAGTGCACAGGGTAATTTTATACGAAAAAGCAGAGAGAGCGCCCGCCCGGGATTGAAATCCCGGGCTACCAACAGCCTGGCGGCTCAGGCGACCAGATCGGCTCGCAAGTCGGCGACGACCGATCTCAGCTCCCGGATCGTATCGAGGAGAGGCTCGGCGCCACCGGCATAGACGGCAAGCACCGAGTTGAGCAACAGATTCAGGCTCACCGCGCGCCGCTCCGCGATCCGGGCCAAGCGGCCGTGAAGCTCGGGAGTCATCCGGAGAGAAATCCTGCCGCTGTATTCCTCCGAGGGGGGCTCTGGAACGGAATAACCGCCCACGAACCTCGCCTCGATCCAAAGCTCCCGCGAATCCGCCAGATTGGCGACAGCCTCTTCCAGCGTAGCCCCTTCGGCCATGCATCCGTCGAGATCGGGATGGGTCACGAAGTAACCACCACCCTCGCTCTCCTGAGCCTCGATGGGGTATCGCAAGCTCAGATAGTAGGAAAGATCTTTCTTGGACATCCTGCTAGTCCTCATAGTCCACCTCCTCCACCTGCTGCACGAGATCGGCTTCCTCGATCATGCGGATGACCATCGCGACCGCTCCTTTAACCATGTCCCGTCCACCATGCGGGGCGTGGAGGGTGAGGGTCAGATGCCTGTAGCTCCACACTTGAGCATGTCCCTTGGATCGGCCGCGAAGGAATCCCCACGCCTCGAGCGCCGCCTCCGCCTCGCTCTGGGAACAGGACCGCCTCTTCTGCCGGAGCTCTTCGAGGATCTTCCTCTTGGTCTTAGCCATGGAGAGGAGACGCTCCGGCCCCATCCATGACACCAAATATGGTAGCACTTCGTATCATCGCTGTCAACTCTCCTTGTCTGACCAACCGTAATTCCTGGTGGGGGTACTATATATCAGGAATATCTTGCAGACGAGAGACATGGGATGTTCCCTGGCGACGCGACAGCCCTTCTCCCGGCCGGTGGGGGGAGGCCGGGAGAAGGGAGGTTGGGGAGGGTTGGGAAGCGAGAGGCTTACCAGACGCGGCAGACGTTCTCGCGCACCATGGGCGCGTTGGCGGGACAGTTGAAGGCCTGCCGGAATTCCGGCATGTTGACCATCACGCCGTTGACGCGGTAGCGGCCCGGGGAGTGGGGATCGGTCTGGGCGCGGACCTTGGCGCTCTGGTCGGTGGAGCTCTCGCACCAGATCTGGCCCCAGGCCAGGAAGAAGCGCTGCTCGGGGGTGAAGCCGTCGCGCGGCTCCGGCTTCTTGCCCTTGAGGGTGTCCTCCAGCGCCATGTAGGCGATGCGCACGCCGCCGTTGTCGGCGGAGTTCTCGCCCAGGGTGAGCTTGCCGTTGAGGTGCACCCCCCCCGCGACGGTGAACCCCGAGTACTCGTCGGCTATGCAGGCGGCGCGCTTCTCGAATTCCTTGGCGTCCGTCTCGGTCCACCAGTCGGTGAGGTTCCCCTTGAGGTCGAACTTGCGGCCCTGGTCGTCGAAGCCGTGGGTCAGCTCGTGGCCGATGACGGCGCCGATGCCGCCGAAGTTCGCGGCGTCGTCTATGGTGTTGTCGAAGAACGGCGGCTGCAGGATGCCGGCCGGGAAGTTGACGTTGTTCTCGAACTGGTTGTAGTTGGCGTTCACGGTGGGCGGGGTCAACGACCATTCCAGGGGGTCCACCTTCTGCCCGATCTTGGCCCGCTGGCGCGCCGCCTCGAAGGCGACCGCCCGCTGGTAGTTGCCGAAAGCGTCGCCGCGCACGATCCGCAGCTTGGAGTAGTCCCGCCAGCGGTCGGCATAGCCGATCTTGTTGGCGATGGCGGCGCGCTTCTCCAGGGCCTTCTTCTTGGTGGCCTCGGTCATCCAGGGGAGGTCGCGGATGTCGCGGTCGAGCGCGGCTTCGAGCGCCTCCACCATCTTCAGGGTGCGGGCCTTGCCCTCGGCGCCGAACGTGGCTTCCACGTAGCGCTGGCCCAGGGCCTCGCCGAGCTGCCGGTCGGTGAATTCGACGCACCGCTTCCAGCGGGGGCGCAGCTCCTGGGTGCCGTTGAGAGCCTTCTCGAAGAAATTGAAGTCCTCGTTGACGAAGGCCGCGGGCAGGTGGTCCGCCGCCGCATGGATGGCGTGCCACCGCAGGTAGACCTTCCAGTCGTCGAGGCCGCGCGACTCGACGAGCTGGTCGAGCCCCTTGAAGAAGTCGGGCCAGCCGACGTTGAGCTGGGTGAAGGGGGGCGCGCCCGCGGCGGTGAAATAGGAGCTCCAGTCGATGTGGGGGGCCAGCGCCGCCAAGTCCTTGGGAGCCATCTTGTGCTTGCGGTTGAGGGGATCGCGCTGCCGCACGCGGTCGAGGGAGGCCTTGGCGAGAGCGGTCTCGATGTCGAGCACGGTCTGGGCGTCCCGGGCGGCCGTCTCCCTGGGCTCGCCGAGCAGCTCGAGCATCTTCTGGATATGACCCGGAAGCTGCTTGCGCACGTCCGCGAAGCGCGCCTCGTCGCTCAGGTAGTAGTCGCGGTCGGGCAGGGAGAGCCCGCCCTGGTTCAGGGACGCGATGTTGAGGCTGGCGTTGTCGAAGTCGGGCTGGGGGCCGAAGCGGAAGAGGGCCGCCACGCCGCTCTGTTGCAGGCGGGCGAGCTCCGTGGCGATCTCGTGCTTGGACTTGAGGGCGTCGATGCGGGCGAGCTCCGGCTTGACGGGGGCGATCCCCTTGGCCTCGATGGTGGGCTCGTCCATGCAGCTCGCGTAGTAGTCGCCAATCTTCTGGTCGACGGCGTCCCGCTTGGCGCCGGGCCGCGCGGCCTTTTCGAGGATGCCACGGAGGGTGACTTGATTGCGCTCCGCGAGCTCGGAGCTACGGCCCCAGCGCGAGCGGTCGGGGGGGACGGGGTTCTTGGCCAGCCATTGGCCGCAGGCGAACTGGTAGAAGTCGTCGCAGGGCTGGACGGAGCGGTCGACGGACGCGGGGTCGAAGCGTGGGATGGCGGTGGGCCGGCCGGCGTCGCCCGGCTCCGGGTTGGACGGCGTCGTCGCCGGGGCTTGTGCGAAGGCGCTCAGGGCGGCTCCCGCAAGGAGCGCGGCGGTCAAGGCTGCGGAGCGGAAGATCGGGTGCATGGGCTCTCCTCTCGGAGGATAGGTCATATATGAAAGAGGGGCGGAGGGGCAAGGGGCGGGGGCACCCCGCCCCCACCGGGAGAGGGGGACCTGGCTGAGGCGTTGGTGTTTAAGATCCGACGGATCGGTCGGATCCGTCGGATCGGTCGGATCGGCCGCCTACCCCCCTCCGAAGCCGGCTTCGATCCCCAACAGCCACCTCATCTTCGCCGCCAGCGCCGCCACCTCCTCGCGCAGTATCGAGTGGTGGTCGCCCGGGCAGTCGAGGAGCCGCACTCGTCCCGGGGCGAGGTCGCCCCAGCCCAGGGTGGGATCGGCCCCCGGGGGGAGGTGGGCGATCTGGTCGGTGGCGCGGAAGAGGTGGACGTCGCCGCCGTAGGGGAGGGCCCGGTAGCGGTTCAGAGAGCCGCGGTTGGCCCGGAAGCGGTTGAAGATGCGGCGCAGCTCGGCGAGCTCGAGGCTCGGCGGCAGCAGCCCGACCTTGCGGCCGAGGTCCAGGGCCATCGCGAGCCCCTCGTCGAGGCTGAGGCCGGCGAGGTCCATGCCCACGCTGGCGAGGTCGAAGCCCTCCGGGGCCCCGGGCGGGGGCTCGAGGTCGGCGGGGACGTCGACGTCGTGGAGCACGACCATGGCGTGGGCGAAGAGGCCCAGCATCTCCGTGTCGGTCATCGGTTTTTCCCCGTACCAGGCCTGGGGTGAGCTGGCGTCGATGATCGCCAGGACCTCGGTCCGCTCCCCCTGGGTCTCCAGCCGGCGGGCGATCTCGTAGGCGACCACGCCGCCCATGGACCAGCCGGCGACCCGGTAGGGCCCCCGCGGCTGGACCGAGCGCAGGGCGGCGATGTACTGCTCGGCCATCTCGACGACCTCTTCCAGCGGTGGATCGGGGGACTGGAGGCCCCAGACCGGCTGCCCTGGGCCGAGGAGGCGCGCCATCTCGTGGTAGGCCACGACCTCGCCGCCGACCGAATGGACGCAGAAGAGCGGCCGGCGGTCCGGCGATCCGGTCTGGATGGGGGTCAGGATGCCACGCCCCACGGCGGGCCTGGCGGTCTCGCCACCCTCCAGGAGCCACCGCGCCGCCTCGGGGTGGCTCTCGCGCACGTACCCGGCGAGGGAGGCGACCGTGGGGTGGTCGAAGATCGCCACCACGGGGACGGTCTCCCCCAGGGCCTCCTGGAGGCGGTGGGTGAAGACGGCGGTGGTGATCGAGGTGCCGCCGAGGTCGAAGAAGCTCTCGTCGACGCCCAGCTCGCGCTCGGCCGGCAGGCTCAGGACGTCGAGGAACTGGGAGGCGAGGTAGCGCTCCAGGGGATCGCGCGGCGCCGGGCCGGCCGCGGCGGCCGGAGCGGCGGCGTCCGGCGCCGGCAGCGCCCGGCGGTCGACCTTGCCGTGGCCGGTGAGCGGCAGGGCGTCGAGGAAGACGAAGGCGGCGGGGACCATGTAGTCCGGCAGCCGCCGCCCCAGAGCCTCGCGCAGGTCGGCGGCGTCCAGCTCGTCCCCTGTCACGTAGGCCACCAGCGATCGGTCGGATCGGTCGGATCCGTCGGATCGCGCCAGCACCACCACCTCGCGGACGCCGGGCACCGCCGCCAGCGCCGCCTCGATCTCCCCCAGCTCGATGCGGAAGCCGCGGATCTTGACCTGCTGGTCGGCCCGGCCGAGGTATTCGAGGTCGCCGTCCGGCAGGCGGCGGGCGAGGTCGCCGGAGCGGTAGAGGCGCGCGCCGGGCCGGGCCGCGAAGGGATCG
>QHVW01000479.1 GCA_003223675.1 Acidobacteriota bacterium | reverse complement strand
CGCCGCCGCCAAACCCGCCGCGAAGCCGCGGACCGAGCCCCAAGCGCTGGCCGCCGTCCTCGCGGACTTGGACAAGCTGGAGCTAGTCCGTGAGCCGGCCGTCCGGCTCCAGCGCGGGTTCGACGTCACGCGGTTCCCGGAGCTCTCGTACGAGGAGGCTCAGAAGGGTGCCGCGGCGCTCCGTGCCCTTCGCGAGCGGCTGGCGAGGATCGACCCCCGGCGGCTCACGCATGAGGAGTGGCTCTCCAGCGAGATCCTCGACTGGCAGCTCGCCACCTATGCCGAGGGGGCGAGCCATTTCTGGGATTTCTTTCAGGTCACCCCGTACGCCTCCTCCCTCCGGTCTCTGCATCAGGTCTTCACCAGCTTCACCTTCCGGACCGAGAAGGACCGGCTCCGCTATCTCGATCTCCTGCGGCAGTACGCGCACGTGGTGGGGCAGCTCCGGGCCAATCTGGAGACCCAGCGGGCCAAGGGCATCCTGCTCCCCAAGGCCGAGATCGATCCCGTGATCGGCCTGATCCGGTCGTTCGTGCGGAAGCCCGAGGAGAGCCTGTTCGCGTTGAGCTCCGAGCGGCTCCAGAGGTTCTATCCCGAGAGCGCGGCGGCCTTTCAGGGGGAGGTCCGGAAGCTCATCGAGGCCCAGGTGAACCCTGCTCTCGAAGCGCTCGCGGCCGTGCCGGACGCCAAGGCCTACCGGGACGCGGCGCCGGAGCGGGCCGGCCTCGGCCAGTATCCGGGAGGCCAGCAGGCCTACGCCTACGCCGTGCGGCTCCACACCACGCTGGACGGCATGACGCCCGAGGCGATCCACCAGCGCGGCCTGCAGGAGGTCGCGCGGCTCAACGGCCGGCTGGAGGAGCTGCGCAAACAGGTCGGTTTCGCGGGGGATCTGGCGGCGTTCCGCCGGTTCCTCAAGACCGATCCGCGCTTCTTCGCCAAGACCCCCGAGGAGGTCTCACAACGTCTGTTGGCCCCGGTGCGGCGGATCGAGCCGCGCATCAAAGACTTCTTCGGCCGTGTGCCGAAGGCCCCCTACGGCGTGGCCCGTCTGGAGCCCGAGCTCGAAGGGGCGATGACCTACGGCTACTACCGGCAGCCGACGCCCGGGCGCGCGGAAGGGGATTACATGTTCAACGGCTCGAAGCTCGACGAGCGGTCGATGCTCTCGGCGGCGACGCTGATCTATCACGAGCTGATCCCAGGGCATCACTTCCAGATCTCGCTGCAGTTGGAGAACGCAAGCTTGCCGCCGTTCCGCAAGGCTTCCTATCCGACCGCCTTCGTCGAAGGGTGGGCCATGTATTCGTCCGGGCTCGCGGAGGAGATGGGCGGCTACGCCGATCCTTATGATCTCGCCGGCTGGATCGCCCAGGACCTCTTCCTCTCCTCACGCCTGGTGGTGGACACCGGCATGGGTGCCCTGGGGTGGACGCGCCAGCAGGCGATCGACTACATGAAGGAAAACACCTTCGAATCCGACACCCAGATCGGCACCGAGACCTTGCGGTATGCCGTGGACATCCCCGCCCAGGCGCTCGCCTACAAGATGGGATCGAGCGAGATCTGGGACCTGCGCCGGAAGGCCGAGAAGGAGCTGGGGACGAAATTCGACGTCCGCCGCTTCCACGACGCCGTGCTCGGCAGCGGAGCGATGCCGATGACGGTGCTGCGGAAGCACGTCGAGTGGTGGATCGATCAGGAAAAAAAGCGATAGATCGTCCCCAGCCGCGAGGGTCAGGCCTCTTTCTTGCCCCGGCGCTTCGCCGCCGGGCCCGCGGCCTTCTTCCGGATCGGCTTCTCCCCGCCCCGCAGATCCTCCACATAGGCCCGCAGGAGCTCGGCCACGCTCCAGGCTTCGGAGCCGACCCCCATCTCGGCCAGCCGTGGCTTCAGCGCTTCGACGGCGGCGAGCCCCTTCTTGCGGCCGGCCGCGCCGTGCACGCGCGCCAGGGCCGTGAGATAGGGGCCGAGCAGATCCGCTCTCTCCCGCACCTTTTCCTCGATCTCCGCCAACCAACGTGCCGCCTTCGGCTTGGGCAGCACCGGGAAGGGCAGGCTGAGAGCGAAGATCTGCTCGGGGCGCTCCTCGTTCCGAAAAGCCTCGACGAAGCTCTTCTGGGCCCGCTTCGACGCTTGAGTCAGCCGCTTGGCCTCCTCCGGATCTCCGAGCCGCGCCTCGAGATCGGCGAGGATCGCGAGGGCGTTGACCCAGAGGGCACTGACCTCGAGATTCCCCTCCAGGAATCCGTTCTCTCCCACCTTGACCTTGCGCAACGCCGGCAGGAGCGTCTCGCGGACGAACGCTTCGTCGCCGGTCGCTTGGGAGTACCTCCAGGAAGCCACGAAGAACCAGAGCGAGGCGTCGATCAAGGTGGGCTCGAGGGACAGGCTCTTCGCGAAGGCGCGGAGAATCTTCTTGGCGTCCTCGTGGCGGCCGGTCACCAGGCAGAGGCCGGGGAGGGCGATCAGGGTGTCCCGGCTCCTCTCCTCCTGCCCGGGATAGCCGGCGATCACGGCGCGCCGGTTGGAGCCCCGGCGCACCACGAAGCTGTCCGCCGCTCCAGCAGGGCGAAGGCGTCGCGCCCGGCCGGGTCCTGGGTCGAGATCACGATTCCGAGCCGGTCTCCGGCGTTGAGCTCGCGGCCGAAGACGCCCGGCGTCCAGAGATCCTCCTGGAAGTCGAGCCCTCGCCGGCGGTCCACCTCGTACTCGAAGCGGTACCACCACTGGGGGTTGGCGCGGAAATCCGCTCCCGGCACCTGGAGGAAGACCTCCGGCCCGTCCGCATAGGGGCGCAGGCGCAGGGTCCCGCCCGCGAACGGCGTCTCCTGGGAGATCTCGGTATTGGCGGCGGTCAGGGCCTGCCGGTCGCGGGCGGCGAGGAAGGGGCGCAGCGACAGGATGAAGGGGCCGGGGGCCTCCACCACTTCATAGAGCACAAGGGTGGAATTCTCGCCGTCCACGGCGGCCACGGTCTTGCGCAGCCGCACGCCTCCGGCTTCGATCTCGAAGACGGGGAAGAGGTCCTTGCGGAACGCGGTCAGATGCTCGAAGCCCCGCGGCACGATGGCGCCGGGGAACTGGTTGCAACTCAGCTCGAAGCTCTCGCCCCCTACGTGGAGAGTCTCGTCGAGGTTGGACAGCAGGACGGTGCGCGGCTCGGCGGCGGCCACCAGCAGGCCGTGCCAGCGGCGGCTGTGCGCGCCGGCCACCGTGGTGCCGGCCCATCCGCCCAGCCCGTTCGTCTCCAGCCACTCCAAGCCTATGGCGCGCGCGAAGTCCTGGGTGATTTCGCGGTCGATCTCGATCATGAAAATTCCTCCTTCAGGGTCCTGCGGTGAGCCGAAGCCGGCTCGGGGCGGGGGAGTGTAGCAGATGCGGAAAGTCGGCTATTTGCGCCCCCGAAAACAGCCCTGCTCCGCTATTATCGAAATGGGCACCGATCGAAAATAGCCTTGAGTCAGCGTTACCCCGCCACCTCCAGCATCCCTACGTTCTGATACCCCCGCGGCAGCTTGTTGCCCCGCAGCGCCCGGTTGCCGAAGAATTCCCTCCATTCGGCGGGTTTCAGGTTGAGATAACGCTTGCCCGAGTGGACCAGGAGGTGGACCCCCGCGACCATCACGGCGAGCGCGGTCAGCGACTCGGGCTCCCCCTTGGTGGCGAGGCTCAGGATCTTCACCCCCTTGCCGCGCGGGAGCAGCGGGAGATCCTTGAGGGGAAAGATCAGCAGGCGGCCGGCGTCGCTGGCGGCGGCCAGGAGCTCGGCGCCGGGATTGGTGACCCGGATCGGCGGCAGCACCTTCGCTCCCTCCGGCACGCTGATCACCGCCTTGCCCGCGCGCTGGCGGGTCTGGAGGTCCCCCAGCCTGGCCAGGAACCCGTAGCCGGCGCTGGTCGCCATCAGATAGAGGTCGTCGTCGCCGCCGATCATCACGCCCACGAAGGTGGCGCCCGGCGGTGGCGTGACGTGGCTGGAGAGCGGCTCCCCCTGGCCGCGGGCCGAGGGGAGGGCGTGCGCGGCGAGCGAGTAGGTTCTCCCGGTCGAATCGAGGAAGACAGCCGACTGGTTGCTGCGCCCCCGGGCGGCCATGAAGAAGCTGTCGCCCGCCTTGTAGGAGAGCTCCTTGGGATCGAGCTCGTGCCCCTTGCCGGCGCGGATCCACCCCCTTTCGGAGAGGACGACGGTCACCGGCTCGGTGGGGATCAGCGCCGTCTCGTCCATGGCCTTGGCGGCCTCGCGCTCGATGATGGGCGAGCGGCGGGGGTCGCCGAAATCCTCGGCGTCGGCGGCCAGCTCGTCGCGCACCTTGCGCCGGAGCCGGGCCTCGGAGCTGAGCGTCTTGGCGAGCGCATCGCGTTCCTTGACGAGATCGGCCTGCTCGCCCCGGATCTCGATCTCCTGCAGCCGCGCCAGGTGGCGGAGACGGAGGTCGAGGATCGCGTCCGCCTGCACCTCGGTGAGGTGGAAGCGCGCCATCAGGCGGGCTTTGGGATCGTCCTCGGTGCGGATGATGCGGATCACCTCGTCGATGTTGAGATAGGCGATCAGATAGCCGTCGAGGATATGTAGCCGTGTCAAAACCTTGTCATAGCGGAACTGCAGGCGCCGCCGGACCGTCTCGACGCGGAACTTGAGCCATTCGGTGATCAGCTCGCGCAGGTTGAACTGACGGGGGCGGCCGTCGAGGCCGATCATCGTCAGGTTCACGCGGTAGGTCCGCTCGAGGTCGGTGGTGGCGAAGAGGTGGGCCATCAGCCCCTCGACGTCCACGCGGTTCGAGCGGGGGACGATCACCAGGCGGGTCGGATTCTCATGATCGGACTCGTCCCGCAGGTCCTCCACCATGGGCAGCTTCTTCGCGGCCATCTGGGCGGCGATCTGCGCCATCACCTTGCTGCCGGAGACCTGGTACGGGAACGCGGTGACGACGATCTCGCCATCCTCGATGTTGAAGGCGGCGCGCAGACGCAGCGATCCGGAGCCGGTCTCGTACATTTTCCGCAGCTCGGCGCGGGGGGTGATGATCTCCGCCTCGGTCGGGAAATCCGGGCCGAGGATGTCCTCATAGAGGTCGTCGTCCGGCGTCTTGGCGTCGTCGAGCAGGCGCAGGCAGGCGGCCACCACCTCGCGGGCGTTGTGCGGCGGGATGTCGGTCGCCATGCCGACGGCGATCCCCGAGGCTCCGTTGAGCAGCACGTGGGGGAGGCGCGAGGGCATCAGCTTCGGCTCCTGGAGGGTGCCGTCGAAGTTGAGCCCCCATTCGACCGTCCCCTGCTCCAGCTCGGAGAGGAGCGTGTGAGCGAAGCGGGTGAGCCGCGACTCGGTGTAGCGCATGGCCGCGAACGACTTGGGATCGTCCTGCGAGCCCCAGTTCCCCTGGCCGTCGACCAGCGGATAGCGCAGGCTGAACGGCTGGGCCATGAGCACCATGGCCTCGTAGCAGGCGGTGTCGCCGTGCGGGTGGTACTTGCCGAGCACGTCGCCCACGGTGCGGGCCGACTTCTTGTATTTCGCGGTGGCGGAGAGCCCCAGCTCGGACATCGCGTAGATGATCCGCCGCTGTACGGGCTTGAGGCCGTCCGCGATGTTCGGCAGGGCGCGGTCGAGTCTGGGCATGGTATTTTAATCTATCGGGCGAGCGGAATCCGACTAAATCCTGGGTCGTCGAAATGACGATCGAAACAGAAAACCTGAGTCAAGCGATGGGCGTGCATCAGAGCGAAAGAGGTGCAATCCGTAAAGCTCACCTCCTGGTCCGCATACTTCCCGAAGAGATCCACGGCCTTGAGCTCGATCTCCGGAGTCGGGCGCAGGATTTCCAGACGAGGTGAAGAGTATAAGGATTTCATCACCTGGGCCGAGAATTTGTACCCCGCTTTTCTCGCGATCAGCGTCGCCGTTTCATCGAGCACGAAGTTGCTGGTAAAGCAGCGCGTTTTGTTTTGGAGAATCTGATTCCAGACCTTGGCGGCGATTTTAAAGTACTGATCGCCTCGTACATGGCGGGCGACAAGGCTCCAGTATCAATAAAGATCAATCATCATCTCCGTAAAGGTAATCGTCATGCCTCTCGGAGAGGTCTGGAGGCACTGGGCCGTCGTAGACCGCGACGTCCTTGAAGAATGGGTCCTCTTCCCAAGGGATCTGGGCGTTTCGTTCACGTTCTTCGAGAACCTGGTGTGCAAATTCCTCGGCCTCTCTCATGGCCGCATCGAAAGGGTGCTCATCTCGGGGAAGTGGGACGGCGTTGCGTTTCATGGCTCTTTCCTCTCGCGTCCAGAGAATTCTACCACTGTTAGAGGAGCGTTCAAACCTCCACCTCCGCCCGGTTCCCTTCCTTCATCAGCCAGTCCTTGCGGTCGCCGGCGCGGTTCTTGGCGAGGAGCTTGTCGATCACCTTGGTGGCGTCCTCCTCGCCGTCGTCGCTCGCGAGGACGAGCTGGACGAGGCGGCGGGTCTCGGGGGCCATGGTGGTCTCGCGGAGCTGGAGGGGGTTCATCTCGCCCAGACCCTTGAAGCGCTGCACGTTGGGCTTGCCCCGCTTGCCCTCGGCCTCGATGCGGTCGAGGATCCCTTTCTTCTCCCGCTCGTCCAGCGCGTAGTAGACCTCCTTGCCGAGGTCGATGCGGTAGAGCGGGGGCATCGCCACGTAGACGCGGCCGTCCTCGACCAGGCCGCGGAAGTGGCGAAGGAAGAGAGCGCAGAGGAGGGTCGCGATGTGGGCGCCGTCCGAGTCGGCGTCGGCGAGGATGCAGACCTTGCCGTAGCGCAGGCCGTCGCGCTTGTCCGTGCCGGGGTCGACCCCGAGGGCCACGGCGATGTCGTGCACCTCCTGCGAGCTGAGCACCTCGGCGGGGTCGACCTCCCAGGTGTTGAGGATCTTGCCGCGCAGGGGGAGGATGGCCTGGAACTCCTTGCTGCGCGCCTGCTTGGCCGAGCCGCCCGCCGAGTCCCCTTCCACCAGAAAGAGCTCGGTCAGGCCGAGATCCTGGCTCGTGCAGTCGGCGAGCTTGCCGGGGAGGGCCGGGCCGGAGGTGACCGTCTTCCGCTTCACCTGCTTGCCCGAGCGCAGGCGCGACTGGGCGCTGTCTATCGCGAGGCGGGCGATCCGCTCGGCGTCGGCCGTGTGCTGGTTGAGCCAGAGGGCGAGGGCGTCCTTGGCCACGCCGGATATGAACACGGCCGCCTCGCGCGAGGAGAGCCGCTCCTTGGTCTGGCCCGTGAACTGCGGGTCCTTCATGCGCACCGAGAGCACGTGGCAGCAGCGGGACCAGACGTCCTCCGGCGCCAGCTTGACGCCGCGCGGCAGCAGGTCGCGGAACTCACAGAGCTCACGGATGGCATCAGTCAAGCCGGAGCGGAAGCCGTTGACGTGCGTCCCTCCCTGGGTGGTGGGGATGAGGTTGACGTAGCTCTCCCCCACCACGTCCGACGTCTCCTCCTCCTCGCCCAGCCAGCAGACGGCCCAGTCGACCTCCTCGTCCTGGCCGCGGAAGTGGCCGATGAACGGCTCGTCGGGCACCGTCTGGCACCCCGCGAGCTCGTCGGTGAGGTAGTCCTTGAGGCCGTCCTCGTAGTACCAGTCCTCGTTGTCCTCCGGCGCCTCCTCGTGGACGAAGCGGATGTGGAGGCCCGGGCAGAGCACCGCCTTGGCGCGCAGGCCGTGCTTGAGCTTCGGGATGCTGAATTTGGGCGAATCGAAGAACTTGGGGTCCGGCCAGAAGCGGACGGTGGTGCCGGTGTTGCGCTGGCCGACGGTGCCCACGACCTTGAGATTCGAGGTCTTCTGCCCATCGGCGAAGGCCATGTGGTGCTCCTTGCCCTCGCGCTTCACCCACACCTCCAGCCGGGAGGAGAGGGCGTTCACCACCGAGACGCCGACGCCGTGGAGACCGCCGGAGAAGCGGTAGCTCTTGTCGGAGAACTTGGCGCCCGAGTGCAGGCGGGTGAGGATCACCTCGACCCCCGGGATCTTCTCCCCCTTGTGGAGGTCGACCGGCATGCCGCGGCCGTTGTCGGACACGGAGACCGAGCCGTCCGCGTGGAGGGTGACCACGATCTCCGTGCAGTAGCCGGCGATCGCCTCGTCGGCGGCGTTGTCGATGACCTCCTGCGCGAGGTGGTCGGGCCGGTCCGTGAACGTGTACATGCCGGGGCGCTTGCGCACCGGCTCCAGCCCGGTCAGGACTTCGATGGAAGAAGCGTCGTAAGCCATAGATTCGTCAGACGAAGACTCGGTGTCGGTCGCTCAGGGCGGCCCATGATACAGGAGTGGGGCTCCCGGGGCTTGATTCCGGAAATCGGTCCGGAAAGCCGCAGGTTCCTAGTTGACGCGACCGGCCCAAGATGCTATTCTATGCAGTAACGAAGCGTAATTCAAGGGGAAGCGGATCTCCGGTCCGGTTCCAGCGTCTCCCGTTCCGTTGTTTTCGTCCATCCACGTCAAGGATTTCAAAGGAGGAAACATCATGAAGGCACGGTCTCTCGTTGTCGCGCTGTCCCTGTTCGCCCTCGCGGCGCTGCCCGCCCTCGCTCAGGACAAGCCGAAGGATGCTCCTGGAATGAGCAATGCCGAGATGGAGGCCATGATGAAGGCCATGGCCCCGGGCGAGCAGCAGAAGAAGCTGGCCCGCCTGGCCGGCGACTGGACCTTCACGAACAAGGCGTGGATGGCCCCGGGCCAGCCGCCCATGGAGTCCACGGGCACCATGCACGGGGAGGTCCTGTTCGGCGGCCGCTACGTCGAGCACACCTGGAAGGGCAACATGATGGGCATGCCTTTCGAAGGGCGTGGGACCGACGGTTACGACAACATCGGCAAGCAGTACGTCAGCTCCTGGGTGGACAACATGGGGACCGGCATCATGCACCAGACCGGGACCTGCGACGCCGCCGTCAAGGTCTGCACGTACAACGGCGACGTCTGGGACCCGATGTCCGGCAAGAAGTCCTCGATGAAGTCGGTCATCACCTGGACGGACGACAACAGCTTCAAGAACGAGATGTACGGGCAGGGACCGGACGGCAAAGAGATGAAGATGATGGAGATCGTGGCGAAGCGGAAGTAGCTTCATTCCGCGCCGGTCTCGAAGTCGCGGGCGAGAGAGTCCGTGACGGCGAGGCCCGCCAGGGTCGGAATCAAACGGTTTCCTTCCACCCGGAGGAGACCTTCCTGAACGAGCCGCTCGACGAGCGGCTCGTTCCATCTCAGTAGATCGATTCCATACCGTTCCCGGAAACGATCGAGATCGATCCCGTCCGCGGTTCGCAGCCCCAGCATCAGCGCTTCGAGAGCGAGATCCTCTCTCGTCAGCTTCTCGCTTCCCGCGATCGGCCGCTCGCCGTTCTCGATCCTCTTCTCGTAAGGCCCGAGCTTGCGCTCGTTCCACCAGCGGTGGGTGCCGGAGAAGGAATGAGCCGAGGGTCCGAGGCCCAGATAGGGAACGTGATGCCAGTATTTCTGATTGTGGCGCGAGCGGTGCTCGGGCGATCGGGCGAAATTCGAGACCTCGTAGGCCGGAAGCCCAAGATCCCGTAGAAATTCGTGGGTAAAGAGGAAGATCTCCGCCTGCTCCTCCTCCTGCAATTCGCTCATCTTGCCACGGGCGAGGCGGAACCCGAACGGCGTCCCCTCGTGAAACGTGAGCTGATAGCAGGAGATGTGGTCCGGCTGAAGGGCGACGGCCTGCTCCAGCGTGCGTCTCCAGATCTCGAACGGCTGGCCCGGCAATCCATAGATCAGATCGATCGAGATCGTATCGAATCCCGCCGCACGGGCGGTCTCCACGCTGCGCCGGGCCGCCTCGGGATCGTGCCGCCGCCCCAGGAACCTCAATGCGTCCGCGTCGAAGGATTGAATCCCGAGAGACAGGAACCGGACGTTGAGATCGCGCCAGGCCCGGACGCTCTCCGGATTGACGTCCTCCGGATTCGCCTCAAAGGAGATCCAGGCGCCGTCCCGGACCGAAAGGTTTTCGCGGACCGCCCCGAGGATGCGCGCGACGTCGTCCGGAGCCAGCGCCGAGGGTGTGCCGCCGCCGAAGTAGATCGTGTCGATCCCCTCGAACGCCGAGCGGTCCGGAGCCCACAGGGAGATCTCGGAGGTCAGATGATCGGCGAACCGCCGCCGCTTCTCCGGCCCGCCGGTCAGGACCGCGAAGTCGCAGTAGGGACAGATGGCGGAGCAGAAG
>QHVW01000478.1 GCA_003223675.1 Acidobacteriota bacterium | reverse complement strand
AGAGGCGAGCCGGACGACGATCCTGGATACGAGGGCTTGCCAGCCGTTCCGTGACGCTCCCGACCCGCGGGTCCACGCTTCCGACCCGCGGGTCCCAGGTTTCGACCCGATCTGTGGAATTTACGACCCGCGGGTCCAGAACGGCGCAGGTCGGGTCGGAGTCGCCACAGATCGGGTCGGGAGCGTTGCCCCGCGGGTCGGGAGCGTCACAGATCGGGTCCAAAGCTCTACAGATCGGGTCGGAAGAGGCGCCCCTCGGGTCCACGTCGCCACGACCCGGGTCCACGACCACGACCCCTGGGGCCGTTGCGTCACGAGCCGGGTCGGACCTCCGGATTTTGCGTTGTGCCCCTTCTCGGGTAACATACGCGTCCCGTCGGGCGGGGGTATTCCTTTGGAAAGACCGGAAGACCAGGTCTGGATGACGGAAGCCCTCGCCGAGGCGAGGCGCGCCGCCGAGGTCGGGGAGGTGCCGATCGGGGCGGTGGTGGTCCGGGAGGGTGGTGTTCTGGGACGGGGCCACAACCGCCGCGAGATCGACGGCGATCCGCTGGCGCACGCCGAGATCCTGGCGATCCGGCAGGCGGCGGCGGCGATCGGCGGCTGGCGGCTTTCGGGATGCACGATGTACGTCACCCTGGAGCCGTGCGCGATGTGCGCCGGAGCCCTGGTCAACAGCCGCGTCGAGCGGCTGGTCTACGGGGCGCCCGATCCGAAGGCCGGCTACTGCGGCACCCTGGGCAACCTGGTCCAGGACCCGCGGCTGAACCACCGGCTGGAGGTGACGGCCGGCGTGCTGGAAGATGAGAGCGCCGCGCTGCTGCGCGGCTTCTTCGCGTCGCTGCGGCGCAAGCCCTGAGCGGCGGGGTTCTTTGGAAAGATCGGGAGAGATGTCCGAGTGGCTTAAGGAGCACGCTTGGAAAGCGTGTGTAGGGGAAACTCTACCGTGGGTTCGAATCCCACTCTCTCCGCCACCGATCTCAAACGCAGACACAACCGGAGAGGTGCCAGAGCGGTCGAATGGGGCGGTCTCGAAAACCGTTGACCGGGCAACCGGTCCGTGGGTTCGAATCCCACCCTCTCCGCCATTCGTTTATGTGGGAGGATGGGCATCCTTGACGCCCCTCCCCCCGGTGAGCTACTTTACGGGTTTCGTGCCAATCGAGCGGGCGGCTCCGGATGGGCCGGCGGTCCCGCGATCCATGACATCGACTTCGAAGAAGGCGGCTCACAGTGAAACGGACCTTTCAGCCCAACAATCGCCGGCGCAAGCGGACGCACGGCTTCCTGGTGCGCATGCGCACCCGTCACGGCCGCGCGGTGCTGGCGCGGCGGCGCCGCAAGGGACGCCATCGCCTGAGCGTCTGATGGCGGACGGCCGGCGCCCGCCGGCGCCATTCGCGGGCGAGCGCCTGACCTCCGAGGAGCGGCTGCGGCGGCGGACGGACTACCTCAGGTGCTACCGCACGGGTCGCCGGCGGCATGGGCCGCTCGCGATCCTCTATTTCGTTCCGAACCAGCTCGGGCACCCTCGCCTCGGAATCACCGCCAGCCGCAAGGTCGGCAAGGCGGTGGTGCGCCAGCGGCTCAAGCGCAGGATCAAAGAGGTCTACCGGCGATGGCAGGACCGCGGCAGGCTGCCCGCCCTCGACCTGGTGATTCATCTGAAGCCCGAGGCCGGGAAGAGCGACTTCCCGGCCTTGCGCGCGGAGCTGTTGCGGCTGCTCGGCGGAGCGCGCGAGCGGCGGGAGACGGCCGGGTGACGCGCCTGCTCGTCTTCCTGCTCGGCGTCTACAAGCGCCGGATCTCGTCGCTGCTGCCCCGCTCCTGCCGCTTCACCCCGACCTGCTCTGAATATGCACGGCTCGCCATTCTCAAACACGGTCCCTGGCGCGGAAGCCTGCTCGCCGCCGGCCGCATCCTGCGCTGCCAACCTTTTCATCCGGGCGGAGTCGACCTGCCGTAGCGGCGCGGCGGGTGGTCCTGTCCATAGAACATACGACGAAAGAGGGCTCTGACTTCCGTGGAAACCCGCCGTCTGCTCCTCGCCTTCGTGCTGTCGCTGGCGGTTATCGCCATCTGGTACACCATCTTCCCTCCGGCCAGGTCCAAGCCGCCGGAGCCGCCCCCGGCCGCCGCCCCCAAGGCGGTGCCCGCTCCGGGAGCCGCCCCCGCCGTGCCCGGCGCGGCTGCCCCAAGCCAGCCAAGCCAGCCGGCGGTGACCCAGGCCCCCGCTCCGGTCCCGGTCTCGGCCGCGGCCGAGGAGAAGATCACTCTCCAGTCCGGCCGCGTCCGTGCCGTGCTCACCAACCGGGGAGCCCAGCTCCTGTCGCTGGTGGTGCCCGAGAAGTCGGACCCCAAGAGCGGCACCCTGGAGATGGTCCGCCAGCGGGCCGGCATCGCCTACCCCTACTCCCTCACCGCCAACGGCGTCCAGCCGAGCCCGCTCAACCAGGCGCTGTTCCAGGCCGAGCGCGCCCCGGACGGCCGCTCCGCCACCTTCCGCTACAGCGGCCCGCTGGGCACCGCCGAGAAGACCTTCCGCTTCGACGACAAGGGCCTTCTCGCCGTGGACGTGCGGGTGCCGGGCCGCTCGGACTGGGGGGTGCTGCTCGGCCCCGGCGTCCGCAACCCCACCACCGAGGAGATGAAGAGCCGCTACGAGCGCCGGCGGGGGGTCTACAGGAAGGGGGACGACGTCGAGGGCCCCGATCCCGGGGGCGCGTTCGACCCGATCGAGGTCTCCGGGAGCGCGCTCGCCTGGGCCGGGCTGGACGACACCTACTACCTCGCGGCCCAGGTGCCGCAAGGGAAGATCGATCGCGCGGTCTTCTGGCCGATGCTGGTGCAAACCTCCGAGAAAGGCGGGACGGAGCAGTTCCAGCCCGTGCCCGGCAAGGACGACATCACGCGCGAGCAGAAGGGGCTCCCCCGCGAATTCTTCCTGATCCTCCGGCCGGCGGGGGACCAGATGTCGCTCGTCTCCTATTGGGGGCCGAAGGAGTACGACCTGTTGCACGCCCTCCGCAACGGTCTGGAGGGGACGATCGATCTCGGCAGCCTCAAGCCCCTGGTGCTGCCTCTCCTTTACGCCCTGCACTGGATCTACGACCGCGTGGTTGCCAACTACGGCTGGGCGATCGTCCTGCTGACGATCGTGATCAAGGTGCTGCTCCTGCCGCTCACCCACAAGAGCACGATGTCGATGCGCAAGATGCAGGAGCTCAACCCCAGGGTGCAGGCGATCCGGGACCGCTACCGGTCGAAGCTGCGCGACAAGCAGGGGAAGCCGAACCTGGAGGCGCAGCGGAAGATGAACGAGGAGACGATGGCGGTCTACAAGGAGGCGGGGGTGAACCCGGCGGGCGGCTGCCTGCCGATGGTGATCCAGCTCCCCATCCTCTACGCCTTCTACCGGCTGTTGTCGACCGCGGTCGACCTGCGCCTCGCCCCATGGCTCGGCTGGATCCACGACCTCTCGGCCGCCGATCCCTACCTCGTGCTGCCGATCGTCATGGGCGCCACGCAGTTCCTCCAGGTCCGCATGGGCCCCCAGGCGGGCGATCCCATGCAGCGGCGGCTGTTCCAGATCATGCCCGTCGCCATGACCGTCTTCTTCCTCGGCGTTCCCAGCGGGCTGGTGCTCTACTGGCTCACCAACAACGTCTTGACCATCATCCAGCTCCAGGTTTACAACCGTCTGAAGGAGCGGGAGGCGTGATGCGAATCCCTGAGTCGGATCCCGCGAGAGACCTAACCTCTATGAACGACGTCAAGAGACGCTTCTTTTCCGGCGACACCCTGCAACAGGCCCTGGTCCAGGCCGCCAACTACTTCAACCTCGACCCCAGCTACGTCGCCTACCGCAGCCTCGAAAAGCGGCACGGCTTCCTGAAGACCCGCCGCAAGGTGGTCATCGAGGTGGACCCCGACAACCCGCGCCGGGATTCGCCGGCGCCGATGCCCGAGACCGGCCGCTCCCTCCCTCCCCCGCCGCCGTCCTCCTATCTGACGCGGCCGGCAGCAGCCGAGCCCTCGCCCTCCCCGGGCAACGAGGCGCCGCCGCGCGCCCCGGCCCCCCGGGAGCCGCGGCCGCCGCGGGAGCGGGAGCCCCGTGGTGGAGAGCCTCGTGGTGGAGAGCCTCGGGGGGGCGAGCGGGGAGGAAACCGCGGGCCGCGCGGGGGCCGGCCTGGGCGGGGTGAGCGGGATCAGGACCGCCCCCGGCGCCGCGGGCGGGATCTGCCGCCGCGCTCGCCGCGCCTTCCCGCCGCGGAGCCCTTCCGTCCGGCGGACGCGGAGGGCGCCGGCCTGGTGACCCTGCCGGAGCGCCCGCGGGGTCTCGCCGAGCGCTATCCGGAGGCGACCGGCTCGCTCGCCGAGGCGGCGGCGAAGGCGGCGGGGCTGCTGGTGCGGATCGCGGGGCTGGACCTGACGCCGCGCGTCTTCCAGGGGGAGGAGCGGCTGGAGGTGGACCTCTCGGGGGATGACGTCGATTGGTGCTTCGCGGA
>QHVW01000477.1:352-4671 GCA_003223675.1 Acidobacteriota bacterium | reverse complement strand
CGACGCCAGGAACGGACGGGGCGAGTTCTACGATCAGGAGATCTACAACGGCCGCTCGATCCTGGTGCGCTACCTCTGGTCGGACATCACGCCGAATTCGGCGCGGTTCGAGCAGTCCTTCTCGGTCGACGGCGGCAAGACGTGGGAGCCGAACTGGATCACCACCCAGGTGCGCGTCGAGAAATAGAGGCTCACCCCTCCCGCAGCAGCCGGCCCAATCGGCGGACGCCGTCGAGGATCTCCGGGACGCCGGTGCCGCCGTAGCCGAGGACCAGGCCGGCGCGGGAGGGCTCGCCGAGATAGCAGACAGAGAGCGGCATCGCCCACAGTCCCTCCTGGGCGGCCCGCTCGGCGAGGCGGCGGTCCTGGGCTCCCTCCCCCAGGACCGCCGCCAGGTGCATCCCCGCCCTCTCGCCGAGCACCCGGACGGCGGCCCCGAGCTCGCTCCGCAGCGCCTCCACCAGGACGCCCCGCCGCTCGCGGTAGATCTGCCGCATCCGCCGCAGGTGGCGGGCGAAGTGACCCTCGGCGAGGAAGTCGGCGAGCACGGCCTGATATAAAGTGGCTGGAAAATCGTCGATCGCCGCGCGCAGGGCGGCGAAGCGCTCCACGAGATCGGTAGGCACGACCAGATAGCCCACGCGCAGCGCCGGAAACAAAACCTTGCTGAAGGTGCCGATGTAGATCACGCGGGAGTCGCGGTCGAGCCCCTGGAGGGCCGCGATCGGCTGGCTCTCGTAGCGGTACTCGCTGTCGTAGTCGTCCTCCAGGATCCAGGCGCCGCTCCGCTGCGCCCAGTCGAGGAGCTGCAGCCGCCGCGACGCCGTCAGGGTCGCTCCCAGCGGATATTGGTGCGACGGGGTGACGTAGGCGGCCCGCGCCCGCGGGCTGCGATCGATACCGGCCGCCACGTCCAAGCCTTCCTCGTCGACCGGCACGGGGACCAGGCGGGCGCCGGCGATCGCCAGCGCGTCGCGCGCTCCCTGATAGCCCGGCTCCTCCATCCAGACCTCGTCGCCGGGGTCCAGCAGAACCCGCGCCGCGATCGTCAGGGCGTGCTGGGAGCCGCTCGTCACCAGGATCTGCTCGGGCGTGCAGCGGACGCCCCGGGAGGTCCGCAGGTAGGCGGCCAGCGTCTCGCGGAAGCGGCGGTCCCCCATCGGATTGCCGTACAGCATCTGGCTGGCGCGCGGATTCCGCCCATTGCGGGCCACCAGACCGGCCCAGACCTGGAGCGGGAAATGATCGACGGCGATCTGGCTGACGCGAAACGCTCCCAGCCCACCGAGCCACGGCTCCTGTCTCCCCAGCGGCAGCCCCGGATTGGCGGCGACGGTCCGCGGTCCCGGGCGCGGCTCCTGCCGCGAGGACGGCGTCCGGCCGGCGGTCCGCTGTGGATCGGCCAATGAGCGGGCCACGAAGGTGCCGGCGCCGGCACGGCTCTCGAAATACCCCTCCGCCAGGAGCTGCTCGAACGCGGTCAGCACCGGGAGGCGCGAGACCTGGAGCTCGCCCGCCAGGCTGCGCGTCGAAGGGAGCCGCTGCCCCGCGCCCAGGAGCCCCGCCAGGATGGCCTCGCGAAAGCCCTCATAGAGCTGGCGGTACAGCGGTTTGGCCGCCGCGCGGTCGAGCGCCAGCAGGGGGACGATCTCGGCGGCCGCACGCTTCATGGGACCAGCGTAACAAATTGCGCCAAGAAGCGTAGGCAGGGTGAGACAAGCCCCCGTTCGGGCAGAGGAGGTGGCATGACACGCCGTGACGCTGAAGCCTCGCCGCAGACATACGCACGGATCGGCGGGCTCATCTACCTGATCATCATGGTGATCGCCCTCTTCGCCGAGGCCTACGTCCGGGGCAGCCTCATCGTGTCGGGCGACGCCACCGCGACCGCCAATAAAATCCTGGGCTCCGAGACCCTGTTCCGCGCCGGCCTGGCGGGCGAGATGCTCACCTGCGCGGGCGACCTCGCGATGGCGATGATCCTGTACGTGTTGCTCAGGCCGGTGAGCCAGAGCCTGGCATTGCTGGCGGCATTTTTCCGGGTGGCGTTCGTCAGCATCTACGGCGTCGCCAAGCTGTTCGAGATCGCGGCCCTGGTGGCGTTGGGCCGGGCCGACTATCTGAAAGCTTTCAATCCTCAGAAATTGCACGCCATGGCGTTCATGTCGCTCCGCGTGCACAGCCTCGGCTACGGCGCCAGCCTGCTGTTCTTCGGCTTCTGCTGCATCCTGTTCGGTCATCTGATCTATCGATCAGGGTACCTGCCCAGGACCCTCGGCATCCTGTTGGTGATCGGGGGATGGGGTTATGTCCTCTTCAGCCTGGCGCAGATGATGGCGCCGGCGTTCGCCGGTCAATGGCTGTTCCCCTGGCTCATGCTGCCCGCCTTCCCCGCGGAATTGGGGCTCGCTCTGTGGCTCCTGGTGAAAGGGGTCGACGTTCCGCGGTGGGAAGAGAGGGCGCTGTCCAATCCAGAAATGGCACGTCTTTCGTAGGGGCGGCCCTATGTGGCCGCCCTGGGAGGGGGAAATCTCCGATCTGGCCTCCTCCCCCACCCCAGGGCGGCCACGCAGGGCCGCCCCTACAGAATTCCACATCTCTCCCCATCCTCCCGCGATCTTTCCGAACCGGGTGAGGGGAAAGCCACCCCGCCGGCGTTTACCCCACGCCGCACTCCACTCACTGAGATGACAAAAAAAGGAAATCGTCATGAATAAAGCATTTCGCCTCGCCTTGGGGTTGTTCGCCGTGTTCTTGCTGGCCAGCCTGCCCGGCTGGTCCCAGGATTGGCCGCAGTGGGGCCGGACCCCGCAGCACACGGGAGTGGTGAACATCCCGGGTCAGCATGCCAGGAAGCTGCTCGACGACGTGGTCTACGATCCGTTCGTTGCCGCGGAGAAAACGGATCCCTTTTCCAGTGACGACCTGGGGGTCCACTATCAGGTGCCGCTGACCGACGGCGACGACGTCTACATGGAATTCAAGACTGGGGCCTACACGAGTCGCCAGACCTGGAACACCCAGACCTGGAACGAGAAGAAGCTGCACCGGGCACACGGCCACCTGTCGGAGGCGTGGAGCTTCGAGAGCGACTGGAAGCCGGTGCCCTTCCTCAGCCTCGTGACCTTCAACGGCCCCTTCTGGGAGCCCGTCTTCCACGCCGTCCTGGTCGGCGACTATGTCTACGTCCCGGGCTTCGGCGGCTCGATCCTCAAGGTCGCCAAGTCCGACGGCCATCTGGTGGCGCGCATCAACCCCTTCGGCTCCACGCTCGACGCGGACACCTACGTCGCCGGCCCGCTCGCCGCGGACGCCAAGGGCAACGTCTATTACAACGCCCTCAAGCTCGACCACGACAACCCCTGGGACGTGAACCCGCCGGCCTCGTACCTGGTGAAGGTCTCGCCCGACAACACGGCCAGGACCGCCACCATCGCCTCGTTGACGCCCGGCGCGCCTGGAGCAGACGACCAGTGCCGCGGCATCTTCCGCGCCGCCGACCTGCCGTGGCCGCCGAGCCCGGACGCCGTGCCGGCCAGGACGAGGACCTGCGGCGTCCAGCGGGTGCCCGCCAACTCCGCTCCCGCCATCGCGCCGGACGGCACCATCTACATCGTCACCACCGCGCACCTCTGGTTCTTCGAGGGGTATCTCGTCGCCGCGAACCCCGACCTGACGCCGAAGTGGAACGCCTCGCTCGCCAACCGGCTCACCGACGGCTGCAACGTCACGTTGCCGCCCAACGGCACGCCCGGCGGCTGCCGCGCCGGCGCCCATATCGGCGTCGACCCATGGCAGAACCGGAAGGGCAGCGGTTTCGTCTTCGACGACTCGACCGCCGTGCCGGTGGTGCTGCCGGACGGCAGCGTCCTGTACGGCGCCAAGACCATCTACCCCTACGGTCAGGGGCACCTGATGAAGTTCAGCTCCAGCGGGGAGTTCCTGGCCTCCTACCCCTTCGGCTGGGACGACACGCCGGCGGTCTACCCGCACGACGGCACCTACTCCATCATCACCAAGGACAACCACTACGGTGGCGGCGCCTACTGCAACAACTTCTCGCCGTTCTGCCCCCAGGACCGCACGGCCACCAATCCCGCCTCCCCGGAGGGCTACTTCATCACCCGGCTCAACAGCAACCTGGAGCCGGAGTGGCACTTTCAGAACACCAACACCCAGAGCTGCTCGCGTGACGCCCAGGGACAGGTGAGCTGCGTCTCCGATCACCCGGCCGGCTTCGAGTGGTGCGTCAACGCCCCGGCGGTCGACCGCAAGGGCAACGTCTTCGTCAACAGCGAGGACGGCGGCCTCTACGCCAT
>QHVW01000477.1:0-331 GCA_003223675.1 Acidobacteriota bacterium | reverse complement strand
GAACGACGGCCACCTTTTCGTGGTCGGCGAGGGCGAGGACGACAACGACCAGTGATCCGCTCCCCAGGGGCGCAGCCCGGCTGCGCCCCTCGGCCTTCCGATCCAAAGTGACGGCGCCGCCTACAGCGCTACGGGAGCCGAGGAGAGCAGGCTCTGCACCGTCGCCGGCTCCACCGGCTTGGTCAGGTGATGGTCGAAGCCCGCCTCGCAGGAGCGGCGGCGGTCTTCGTCCTGGCCGTAGCCGGTGACGGCGACGAGCATCACGCCCTCCCAGCCCGGAAGCCCGCGCAGCCGTTTCGCCACCTCATAGCCGTTCATCCCGGGCAGCCCG
>QHVW01001067.1:1149-2760 GCA_003223675.1 Acidobacteriota bacterium | reverse complement strand
CATCAGCCGTCCGGCGGGATGGACGAGCGTCCGCTCGCGGTCCCAGTCGCGAGCTCCGGCCGGCCCGGAGATCACCTCGTACAGCGCCTTGACGATCCCTGCGATGGATTCGACGTCCTCGCGTCTCGCTTGCATGGTCTTGGATTCCTCTCTCGAAGCTGGGTTGGCCTGGGCATGCTACCCTGAAATCGTCGTGTCGCCGCCGCTCGCGATCCTCCTCCCCTTCCTGCTGGCCATCGCCGTGTTGGCCCTGGGGATGGTCTTCGTGATGGTGCGCTGGGGACGGGCCCTGCTGGATCAGCCGCCGCGTCCGGAGGCCGTGCGGAGCTGGTGGATCGCCTACCTGGCTGTCTGGGCGCTGCTGGTCGCCGCCTTCCTTGGATTCCTCCGGAAGGCGGGCTCGGCCACTCCCGGCCGCGACCTCCTGCTGATGCTCCTCATCGCCGCCGGCTGGGTGGCCTTCAGCTATGGGCTCGTCGCCTTCGGCCGGGCTCTCCAGCGGGCGAACGAGCGCGCCGCCGCGCGGGCCTCTGAGGAGCCGGAGGCCTCTCCGGTCCCGGACCAGCCGCCCGGGGAGCCCGCGCCGGCTCCGGCTCCGCGAAGCCGCTTCCGGGAGATCTTCGAACAGGCGCTCGGCCTCATTCTCGCCTTGGCCGTGATCGCCGTCGGCAGCGTGCTCCCGCCGCTCCAGCGGCTGCACGACTGGACCCAGGCGCACCAGCGG
Source organism: Acidobacteriota bacterium (assembly GCA_003223675.1). Classification (GTDB taxonomy): domain Bacteria; phylum Acidobacteriota; class Thermoanaerobaculia; order Multivoradales; family UBA5704; genus DATARR01. Next base: position 2,036 of record QHVW01001067.1, on the reverse strand, counting down.
CCGCTGCTCTGGATCACCATCCCGCTCGGGGTGATCGGCTTCGCGCTCTTCATGGGCTGCGCGATCGCTATGGTCCTGGCGCAAGGCACGCCGATGAGCCGCCGCGAGATCGACGAGATGGACCGGCGCATCCTGGAGTGGTCGATGGGGCCGGCGAGCGCGCGGGCCTCCGTCTACCGCAACTTCGGGCTGGTGGTGGGAACGCAGGTGAAGGACAGCGGGAGCTTCGCCGACATCAAGCAGGCCTGGACGACGCGCGCCTGGGAATTCAGCCCCCGCTGGCGGCGGATGTTCCTCATGATGCTGGCGACGGCGCTGCTCTTCTGCGGCCTCTTCGGCTCGCTCTTCGTCATCGCCCCGGCGGGGGTGCAACTGCTGCTCGGGGGCGCCTTCGTCTACGCCGTGGCGCGGACCGCCGCCGGTTTCGCCCGGGCATAAGGGCCTACTTGCGAGCCCAGAAGTCTTTGCCGAATTTCTCGGCCAGCGTCTTGCTCATCCCCTCGCGGCGGATCCACTTCTTGAGCCACCAGTCGGGGTCGTAGGGCTCGTCGATATCCGGAATGGGTTGCCCGAGACCCGGCAGGCCGTCGAACAGCCCCTCCTCGATGGCTTCGCGGATACGATTCTCCGCCACGACCTGGACGGCCCGGCGGGACATGCGGTTCCGACTCATGTCAGGGATTATGTCGGATCGGGGGGCGGAAATTCCGGGGCCTCCAGGCATGTGAGGCATTCAGGACGGGGGGCCAGGGCGTTCCTCCGGCTCAGCGGCCAGAGGATTGCGGGTCCTGAGCTCCTCGAAGAGATCAAAATCCCCATCCCGGGTGAGCAGCACCGCGCCATGCTCGATCGCGAGGGCCGCCAGGTGGGCATCCATGATCAGCTTG
>QHVW01001067.1:0-953 GCA_003223675.1 Acidobacteriota bacterium | reverse complement strand
TGGAACGGTCGTGGGCGTAAAGGAGCAGATTGGCGTCGACGAGAATCACCGGTGGGCAGGGCCTTCCACTTGCTCCAACAGGCCTTCGATGTCATCGAAGTCGAAGCCGGGGCGTGCGTGGAGGGCCTTGGCGCGGATCTCAAAGGGCTTTGCGGGAACCGTCCGAGGTGTAGGGACCGAGCACCGGAGAGAGGCGTTCAGCGTCTCCTCGAACGAGCGGCCATTGCGGTCGGCCATCTTCTGGATCTCAGCCGCGAGATCGTCATCGAGCGAGAGCGTGACTCGTACAGCCATACAAAAATCTTACGATCCATTAGCTGAGGTGTCAAGCGGGAGGGCGATTTTCGTATTCCGGAGACCAGACGCCATCCGGTAGGTATTCCGGTAGACTCCCACCATGAAACCCAAGATCGCCGTGCTCGCAGCGCTCCTCCCCACCCTGGCTCTGGCCCAGCCGCCCGCTTCCGAGGTGGCGATCACCGCCGAGCCGCACCACCATCTCGTCCTGGAGAACGCCTGGGTCCGGGCGTTCCAGGTCGAGGTCGCTCCCCACACCGCGACCCTGATGCATCGGCATGATCGCGACTACTTCTTCGTCACCCTGGGGGCGGCCGAGATCGAGAACGACGTCGCCGGCAAGCCCCCGGTCTCCCTGAAGCTCCAGGATGGCGAGACCCGCTTCTCCACGGGCGGCTTCGCCCACATCGCGAAGGACCTCGGGGATGCCCCCTTCCGCAACGTGACGATCGAGCTGCTCCAACCGGGTCCTGCGACGGCGGGAGGCGGCGACGAGAAGCCGCGCGAATTCCCGGGCGGGACGCTCACTCCGGTCTTCGTCAAGGACGGCGTGCGGGTCTCGGACGTCCGTCTGAAAGCGGGCGGCTCGGTGCCCAAGCACCACCACGACGGTCCGCACCTGGTGGTGGCCGTCACCGACCTCTCCCTGCGCAGCG
>QHVW01000476.1 GCA_003223675.1 Acidobacteriota bacterium | reverse complement strand
CACCGCGGAGAAGCGGCACGACCTCGGCAAGATGCTGCCGGCGAGCTCCGGGCTGGTCTACCTCTGCAATCCCAACAACCCCACGGCGAGCCTCACCCCGGCGGCCGAGGTGCGGGCCTTCCTGGCGCGGACCCCCGCCGGCACGGCGGTGCTGGTGGACGAGGCCTACGCCCATTACGTGGAGAGCCCGGACTGGGCGTCGGTGATCCCGCGGATCGGCGAGTACCCGAACCTGATCGTGGCGCGCACCTTCTCGAAGATCTACGGCATGGCCGGCCTGCGCTGCGGCTACGCGATCGCCCAGCCGGCGACGATCCGGCGGCTGCAGGAGCAGCAGGCCTTCGACTCGCTCAGCATCATG
>QHVW01000475.1 GCA_003223675.1 Acidobacteriota bacterium | reverse complement strand
GCCCTCCACCCACCCCTACCAGGGAGAGGAGGGAGAAAGGCATTGCATTCAAATTCGGCTTGAGCCCCCTCTCTCCCCGGCGGGGGTGGGTGGAGGGCCGGGAGAGAGGGGGTTGGGGGAGTGAGGGCCCTACCCCGCCGCCACCACCCGCGGTCCCGCCGCCGCTCCCGGGCCCCAGAGCGCGGTCAGCACGCGCTGGAAGTTGCCGCCCAGGATCAGCTCGATCGCGCGGTCGTCGTAGCCGCGGCGGATCAGGCCCTCGGCGAGATCGAAGATCCGCCGCGCGGGGGGCATCCCGCGGACGGCGTAGCGGGCGAGCGCGAGCCCGGTCCGCGGATCCACGGCGTCGGCGGCCACGTCGCTGCCGATCCCCACGTGCTCGACGCCGGTCAAGCGGACGACGTGGTCGAAGTGGTCGAGCACGTCGTCGAGCGTCGCCGGAGAGCGCCCGCTGACGAAGGCGGCCACGGCGGTGATCCCCATCACGCCGCCACGCTCGGCCATGGCGCGGATCACCGCGTCGGACTTGCAACGGGGGTTGGCCGCCAGGGTCCGGCAGTTCGCGTGGGTGATCAGCACCGGCTGGCGGGAGACGGCGAAGGCGTCCAGGCAGGTGCGCTCGGAGCAGTGGGAGACGTCCACCACCATGCCCACCCGGTTCATCGCCGACACGATCTCGGCGCCGTAGGGGGTGAGCCCGGTGTCCTGGGCCTCGAAGCAGCCGCAGCCGATGCGGTCGCGGGCGTTGTAGGTGAGCTGCGAGACCCGCTGCCCCAGGGCGTGGAAGCTCGCCACGTCGGCCGCCGCGCGGAAGTGGCTGGAGCTCTGGAAGCCGACCAGGATGCCGACCTTCCCCTCCGCTTGCACGCGCTGGAAATCGCGGCTGGATTCGATGCGGACGAAGCAGTCCGGACGCCGTTGCAGCAGCCGGTCCCAGCCGGCGAGCCAGCCGCGCGCCGCCTCGTAAGGCTGCGGATCGTCCGGCTCGACCGCGGGGTGGAAGACCTTGACCCCGGAGGCGCGCAGGCGCTGAAAGTCGGCCGGCTTGAGCTCCGCCGGATCGCGCTGCCAGCTCCAGAGCTTCGGCCAGTCGAGGGTGAGCAGGCCGAGCATGTCGACGACCATCGACCGCTGGACCAGCTCCAAGGCGCGGGCCGAGACCGGAGCCCGGTCGCCGGCGAAGAGGCGGAAACGCCCCAGGTTGATCATCGGGCCGGCGATCAGGCCGGCCCCGGCGAGGGCTCCCGCCCTCAAAAATTCACGACGATTCAACTGCCCAACACCCCTTATTGTTGGGCAGAGTGTACACCTTGCCCTGGCTCAACGCCAGGGGTGTAATTTGGACAGAAATCTATAGGGGCGGCCCTGTGTGGCCGCCCTGGGGTGGGGAAACAGGGCGGCCACACAGGGCCGCCCCTACGAGTTACCGCAGCCGCTCGAAGCGGAGCCCGGGATCGCTGCGCAGCTTCTCGAGGAAGGCGCCGATCTCGCGGGCCAACTTGGCGGTGGCGCGCTCGCGCTCGGCGGCTTTCTGGAAGAAGAGCAGCGCCGCCAGGGCCTCGCGCGGGACCTCCTGGGTCTGGAAGATGCCCGCCATCTCCAGCGACAGCCGCTTGACGTCGGCCATCGAGCCCGCCTGGGCGTAGAGCGCCGTCAGCTCGAGGGTGACCAGGGCGGCGTCGTAGCCGATGCCGCGGGCGGCGAAGTCCTGCCGCAGACCCTCGAAGATCTGAATGGCGTCCTCCGTCTGCCGCAGGCCGGCGGCGACGCGCCCCTCGGCCCAGCGCAAGCGGAGGAGGTCGACCGGGTTGCCGAGCTCGCGGAAGAGCGCCGCGACCTCGGGGAGCAAGACCTTGGCCTCGGCGTAAGCCTCAAGGGTGGCCAGGTTCCAGAGGAGGTTGTGGCGCAGGCAGACGAACAGGCGCGGATCGCGCTCGCGGCTGATCATCGGCTCGGCACGCTGCAACAGGCCGATCGCCTGCTCGGGCTCGCCCATCTCGGCGAGGGCCAGCGCCTTCTTGAGCAACGTGCGGCCGGCCAGATGGCCGTCCCCGCCGCCGGCGGCATGGATGGCGTACATCCGGTCGAGGATCTCGAAAGCCTCGGGGAAACGCCGCTGGGCGATCCGCATCGAGGACTTGAGCTCCAGGAACATCGGCTCGTAGCCGAGGGCGTCGCCGAGCTCCGCCCCCGCCTCCCACCAGGCGTCGGCGATCGAGAAGGACTCGTCGGCGTTGCGCAGGTCGCCCTGGACGCGGCGGGCGTTGCCGTCGTGCGCCCAGGCGTACCCCCGGAGCCGATAGAGCCGGCGCGCGCAGCCCGGCTCCTCCTCCTTGAGCAGATCGGAGAGGAGGACCGCCAGCTCGGCGGACTCGACCGCGCGCTCGGGATCGACGGCGGTCAGCCGCACGCTCTCCCCGCAGAGCAGCTCGCAGAGGCCCCACGTGACGAACCGCCGGTGCGTGCGGACCAGGTGGTATTGATCTTCGAAGCGGTAGGGCTGGAGCTCAGCCCAAAGCTCCGGCGCCGCGAGACGCGAGCCTGCCAGAGCGTTTGCCACGTCGTCCATGATGCATTCCTTGTAGAGCCTGTCCGTCTCCGATGTCGAAATTACCCGCTGCTCTCTCGCTACCCAGGGGTGCCGACCGGGTCCATCTGGCCCCCGGTATCCGAGGACGTCGTCGTGGAGCTCCCGGAGGTCGGCGCGGTCGAGCCGACGGGATCCATCTGGCCGCCGGTCTTCAACAGCCCATTTGTAAGCAAGTTCCATACCGCGCCGAGGATTCCAACCTCGTGAGCCGGCTGGGTCGTATGCGCCGAGCGCCGGGCCGGGGTCCGGGCTTGCAGCAACCCCGGAGCCAGGAGAACCGCCAGAAGGAGGACGATCGAGATCCGCCGAACCGTAGAGCGCATGGCTGCTTCTCCTTTTCCTTTCTTACGGCTGTCTCGTGACTCCCACCACCCCCAGCCCTTGCAGCGGAACTACCCTACAGCATAGAGCGTGCCAACGATCGTAAATAATTCTTCCCATTGAGCTTGGTCCTCTGAAAGGACACTGGTCGCCATCCACGCAGGACGGCGAAGCCGCCCAAAAGCTGTCCCTTCCTGGAAAGGGATGCGCGATTTTCTACATGGCTACCCGGCCGGGAGGGCGGATTCTGGACCGCCTCTTGCTTGCAAGACCCCGAGTATCCGGCCCACCCTGCCGGGTGGGAGATTTCAGTCTTGCACCGCGCCACGGGGTTGCAGTAGAGTCCCGCGCTTGTGACGAGTTTCACAAGGTCCAGTGAATCGATGCCGTCGAATCTTTGTCGTCCCTTGAACCGAGACCGGTGGTCGGATATTGTCGCCGGCCGGGATTTCAGGGAGGGTGGCTCCCATGCAGATCTTTCACCGCAGCAGTAACACGATCGCCAAGGTCAGCGTCTTCGGCGCGGTCTTCTTCATCGGTTTCCTGCTCTGGGTGCTCTACACCCTGGAGGCCTCCGGCTACACGACCGGCCAGCGCGTCGTGAAGCACCAGCCGGTGCCGTTCAGCCACGAGCACCACGTGCGGGGCCTGGGGATCGACTGCCGCTACTGCCACACCTCGGTCGAGCGCTCCGCCTTCGCGGGTCTGCCGCCCACCGAGACGTGCATGAATTGCCACCGGCAGATCTGGACCAACGCCGAGCTCCTGGAGCCGATCCGGGCCAGCTACCGGGACAACGTGCCGGTGCAGTGGACGCGGGTGCACGACCTTCCCGACTTCGTCTATTTCAACCACTCCGTCCACCTCGCCAAGGGGATCGGCTGCCAGTCGTGCCACGGCAACGTGAACCGGATGCCGCTGATGCTCCAGAACGCCTCGCTGCAGATGCAGTGGTGCCTCGACTGCCACCGCGACCCGGTGAAGAACGTGCGGCCGCGGGAAGAGGTGTTCAACATCGACTGGGATCCCGAGAAGCCCGGCACCTGGACGAGCCTGGCGGCCAACGCGCAGGCGATGGGGGTGCCGGTCGAGGTGGCCAAGCAGACGAGCTGGACCCCGTCGCGGGCCGAGGTGGCGCGGCTGCGGCCGCGTCTGGCGAAGGAATACGACCTTCATTCATTGACGAGCTGCTCGACGTGCCACCGCTAGGCGGCGGGCGCGCGGCAGAGGCAGGCAGATCCGCGGCATCGTCCACGGACCAACAACGAGAGCGAGCGAATCTGATGGACAGCGTCAACGCGAAGGGCAAATGCGGAGCGGAGGCCGCTCCCC
>QHVW01000474.1 GCA_003223675.1 Acidobacteriota bacterium | reverse complement strand
GTTGAGGGTGGCTGATGGCGCCGGGTACCGCCTTCTACTTTCCCGAGGATTCGTTGAAGGACGTCACCGTCCCCATCCTCCTGCTCACCGCCGAGCACGATCCGGTGACTCCACGATGGCAGGCGGAGCTGCTGTTGGACCGCGTTCCGGATCGATCCAAGGTCACTTGGAGGGAGATCGAGAACGCCGGGCATTTCTCGTTTTTGAGCCCGTTTCCGCCCCAGATGAGAAATCCGCAGTTTTCCCCCTCCACGGACCCCGAGGGCTTCGATCGCGAGAAGCTCCATGAGCGACCCGCGCGCCGCGGCCGACGCCCACGAACGGCAGACGCAGGGCGGCGGCGGCCGACACGTCCCAGACGCCGTCTCCTAGGCTGACGATGCGATCGTACGAGGGGACGCCATTGAGCTCCTGCATGCGGCGGATGGCGATCTCCAGGATCCCCTCCCGGGTGTGATGGAGATCCGAAGAGATCGATCGCTGGCGCGGGCGATTCGTGGCGCTGCTGCGAGATCGCCTGGCCCAAGATCCTGCGAGGTTTTCAGAGATCCCCGGCGCCGCCGCGCTGCTGTCCCGCCTTCCCGAGGAGGGCTGGTATCTGTGCATCGCGACCGGAGGATGGTCGAAATCGGCGGAGCTCAAACGGCAGGCGGCCGGCCTGCCCCAGGAGGTGCCGATCTTCTCTTCGGATCTCCATCACACCCGGGAGGGGATCCTGGAGATCGCCATCCGCCGCATGCAGGAGCTCAATGGCGTCCCCTCGTACGATCGCATCGTCAGCCTAGGAGACGGCGTCTGGGACGTGTCGGCCGCCGCCGCCCTGCGTCTGCCGTTCGTGGGCGTCGGCCGCGGCGCGCGGGCGGACCGTCTCCGCGCGGCGGGGGCCTTGGCCGTGCTGGGCGACTTCGCCGACCTTGCAGCCACCCTGGAGACGATCGCGTCCGCCGAGCCGCCAAGCCCGTAGGCCGGATCGAGGCGAAGCTCATTCCCTATGGAAGCTGACCGTTAAAATGTACCAGACGGCGACCGGCTTGCCGTTGAGGGTCGCCGGATGGAACGTCCAAGCCTTCACTGAGTCCACGGCGGCCTCGGTGAGCCCATAGGGTTGTGGCTTGAGCACCTTGACGAAGCGGACGTTTCCCTGGGCATCGATAATGGTCTCGAGGATCACGGTGGCGTTCAAGCCAGGTTGCAAGCGCGCCTTCGAGGGCATCAAGGGTTTGACCGAACGGATGATCTGTGGCCGGCTGACCCCGCCTCCGACCCGCAACGGCGCATTGGGATCGAGACGGAGCAGACGCTCGTTGAAGTCGTCGAACCGCCGCGTATCCTCCCGAGGCCCATGGTATTCCACCGTGTCCAGGACGTGCTGCTGGATGTCGTCCTCGGTCAGGCCCTGCTTCCGGAGGGACTGGAGGATCTCCGCCGCTTCCTGATCGCGGTGAAGGGCGAGCAGCGCGGAGAGGAGCCCTCCCTGGCCCTCGGCTCCGCCCGAGCTGTCCACCTGACCCTTGAACAGGGAGACGGCCTCGGTCCAGGATGCCTCGCCGGGCTGCCGGAGCAGGGCGAGACCCAGAGCCTCTGTAGCCTTGGTACGCTCGTCGGGAGTCGCCGCGACCGCCAGCGCCTGGCGCGCCGCCACGAGAGACTTCACCGCATCATTGTCCTGTATGTAAAGACAGTCCGACAGCCCGATCAGGCTGGGCGAGGACTTGCCCTGCGCGAGCTCGTCGGCCCGTTTATAGGCCTTGCATGCGCCCCGGTAATTCCCCGCGGAGTAGAGCTTCTGGGCTTTCTCGAGCTGCGCCTGGACGTCGGCCAGGACGTCCGCGCGGGCTCGCTCCGGGGCGAGCGCCGTCATGATGAGGAATACGAGCGAGGAAACGAACCGGACGCAGGTGCTTTTGGCCATTGAGATTCTCCTGAGATTCTCCTCATCTGATGATGTCCTGTTCTGGGAAGGCATTTCAAGCCATCCGCCGAGGCGCCCGGTGCGCCCCAAGTAGGTGCCGCTGCCGGGAGGTGCCAGGCCGCGCAACCTCCAGCCCACCGGACGCGTAGGTAAGCCCAGGGAGCGAAGGAGGCTCTCGCCGATGCTCAAGCTTCTCATCTGGCTGCTCCTCTTCGTCGTCTGCTGGCCGCTGGCCTTGCTGGCGCTGATCCTCTATCCCTTCGTGTGGCTCCTGTCGCTGCCGTTCCGGCTGGTGGGGATCACCCTCGAGGCGGTCTTCTCCTTCCTGAAGGCGCTGCTGTTCCTGCCGGCCCGCCTGCTCGGTGGCCCGAAAGCGGCCTGAAGGAGAGATGTCCCAACGGTGTGGCCGTAGCGTGCTTGCGTTTTGCAGTCAGCGGTGTCATTATGTAGGCATGAGCGTGCAGATCACCATCCGCGACGTGCCGGACGCTGTGAAGGATGAGCTTGCCGCGCGGGCAGCCCTCCAAGGCAAGTCGATGCAGGAATACCTGCGCGCCGAGCTGGAGCGCCTGGCCGCACGCCCGCCGGTCGAGAAGGTGCTCGAGCGAATCCGGGAGCGCAAGGCAACGGCCGGAACCAGGCTCTCCCCGGAGGAGATCCTGGCCCGCCGTGACGCGGACCGCCGGTGAGCGCAGTCGTGGACGCCTCGCTTCTGGTCGCCGCGACGTCGGATGCGGGCGCGGAAGGACGGTGGGCTGAGGACGTTGTGCGCGCCGGCGGCCTGATCGCGCCCCACTTGGCTCTCGTCGAGGCCACGAACATCCTTCGCCGGTTCGAGCTCGAGGGCCGGCTCGGCCGGATGGAAGCCGGTGCCGCTGCCCGTGATCTTCTCCTGTTCGACCTCGAGTTGGTGCCGTTCACGCCCTTCGCGGAGCGGGCCTGGGAGCTCCGGGCCAACGTCACGAGCTACGACGCCTGGTACGTTGCGGTGGCCGAACA
>QHVW01000473.1 GCA_003223675.1 Acidobacteriota bacterium | reverse complement strand
CGGGTACTTCCGCAAGCTGGCGGCGGCGACCGACCGCGTCCGGGTCGAGGTCATCGGCACCAGCGAGGAGGGGCGGGAGATGATCGTGGCCTTCGTCTCCGATGCGGAGAACCTGGCCGCGCTCGACCGCTACAAGGAGATCACCGCCCGCCTGGCCGACCCCCGGCGCACGTCGCGCGACGAGGCCCGGCGGCTGGCGGGTGAGGGGAAGGTCTTCTACTGGCTCACCGGCGGCCTCCACTCGGCCGAGACCGGCAGCCCCGAGATGCTGATGGAGCTCGCCTACCGGCTGGCCGTCTCCGAGAAGCCGGAGATCCAGGCGGTCCGCAAAAACACGATCGTGATGATCACCCCGGTCACCGAGCCGGACGGCCGCGACCGGATGGTGGACTGGTACTACCGCTACCTGCGCGGGCGCAAGGGGACCTACGAGGAGATCGGCGACATCCTCTCGCCGCCGTACTGGGGGCACTACGTGCTCCACGACAACAACCGGGACGGCATGCAGGTGACCCAGGCGCTGACCCGGGCCATCCACGAGACCTTCTACGCCTTCCACCCGCAGATGATGCACGACCTCCACGAGTCGCTGCCGCTGCTCTACATCATGACCGGCTATGGGCCGTACAACAAGGCGATCGATCCGGTGACGGTCGACGAGTGGACGCAATTCGGCTATCACGAGGCCGGCGACCTCGCCGCCCAGGGGCTCCCCGGCGTCTTCACCTGGGCCTTCTTCGACGGCTGGTGGCCGGGCTATCTCAACTCGGTGGCCAACCTGCACCACTCGGTGGGCCGCTTCTATGAGACCTTCGGCAACGCCTCGGCCGGCACCTACGACCGCGACCTGTCGCGCTCGCGCTTCGCCGGCAAGCCGGTGACCGACGTCCAGTGGTACCGCCTGACGCCGCCCAAGAAGAAGCTCCGCTGGTCGCTGCGCAACAACACGAACTACATGGAGGCGGGGGTGCTCTCGGCGCTCCAGTACGCCTCCCTGCACCGCGAGGAGATGCTCCTCGACTTCTGGACCAAGGGGAACCGGGCGCTCCAGAAGGGGCGGACCGAGGCCCCCTACGCCTGGGTCCTGCCGGCGGACCAGCGCGATCCGGCCCGCCTGGCCTATCTGGTCAATCAGCTCCGCCAGCACCGGATCGAGGTCCACCGCCTGACCGCCGAGGCCAAGCTCGGCGGCAAGACCTGGCCGGCCGGGACGTACGTGGTGCGCATGGATCAGCCCTACGGCCCCTTCGCCAACAATCTCCTGGAGGAGCAGAAGTTTCCCCCCGACGAGCCCAATCCGCCCTACGACGACGTGGCCTGGACCTGGCCGCTGCTCTACGGCGTGACGGCGGAGTCGGTGGCCGACAAGAAAGTCTTCGACGCCGCCATGGAGCCGGTGACCTCGAATCTGGCCGCGGAGGGGACAGTCGGCGGTACGGGCGAGGTCTTCCTGTTGCGCGACACCGGGCAGACGGCGCTGCTGGAGGCGCGCGTCCTCCTGGGCACCAGCCAGGTGGACGCTGCCGAGGTGGCCTTCACGGCGGGCGGGGTCAGCTATCCGCCGGGGAGTTGGATCGTGCAGGCGCCGCGCGCGGCGGTGGAGGATGTGGCGCGCCGCACCGGGCTCGCGTTCACGGCCGTGGCCACGGCCCCGGACGTGCGGCGGCATGTGGTCGACCTGCCACGCCTGGCGGTGCTGCACAACTGGATCGACACCCAGGACGCCGGCTGGGTGCGCTACACCTTCGAGCGCGCGCAGATCCCGTACACGTCGATCAACGACGACGATCTCAAGCGGGGCAATCTCGCCGAGCGCTTCGACGTGATCCTCTATCCCACGACGGGCGGCGGCCTGGCCGACCTCGTGCACGGCATCGACCCGAAATTCAGCCCGCTGGCCTACACCAAGACGCCGGAGTTTCCCAGCCACGGCATCCCGGACGCCTCGGAGGACATCACGGGCGGCATGGGCTTCGAGGGGCTGCTCAACCTCAACCGCTTCGTCCAGGGGGGCGGCGTGCTGCTCGCTCTCGGCAGCGCCGGCACGCTGCCGGTCGAGGGGGGGATGGTGCGCCAGGCCTTCCCCGTGCAGGGGGGATTCAACACGCCGGGCTCGGAGCTGCGCGCCAAGGTGGTGCGGCCCGAGCATCCGATCACCTATGGGTATGAGGAGCTGACCCACGTCTTCCGCGGCAACGGTCCGATCTTCGACGTGCCGAAGTCGGACCGGTCGCGGATCGTGCTGCAGTTCGGCACCAAGAAGCCCGAAGGCGAGGAGGAAGAGGCGGCGAAGAAGAAGGATTCCTCCGGGATCGTGGTGGAGGACATCGACGCGCAGGCCCCCCCGGCCGCTCCGGCCAAGCCGAAGCCCGAAAAGAAGGAGGACAACCGGCTGGTGCTCTCCGGCTTCGTCAGGGGAGAGGACATGGTGAACGGCAAGCCGGCGATCCTCGATCTCCCGGCGGGCAAGGGGCGGGTGATCCTGTACGCCTTCGATCCGCTGCACCGGTTCCTCAATCTCTCGGATTTCCGGTTCGTCTACAATGCGATCCTGAACTGGAACGATTTGCCGCAGTGAGCGAGCCCGCCGAAAGCGTCGATCCGGCAACGCCGCAGGGGCCGCCGCAGCCTCCGGAGCGCCGCCCCCGTTCGCGCATGGGGGCGGCGAGCGTCTTCGCGGGCATCCTGTCCAGCCGGCTGATGGGGTTCGTGCGCGAGGGGGCCTTCGCGCGCTACTTCGGCGTCGGCCCGCACCAGGACGCGCTGACCGCGGCCATGCGGGTCCCCAACGTGCTCCAGAACCTCCTGGGCGAAGGGGCGCTCTCGGCGTCGTTCATCCCCATCTACAGCGGCCTGCTGGAGGAGGGGAGGGACGAGGAGGCCGGCCGCTTCGCGGGCGCCATCTTCGGCCTCATGGCGGCCGCGGCGGCCGGCTTCGCCCTGCTGGGGATCCTCCTCGCCAAGCCCATCGTGGTGCTGCTCGCGCCCGGCTTCCTGCGCGACGCCGCGGCCGTGGCCGTGGGGAAGATGGCGGTCGACCGCTTCGCCCTGTCCGTGATAGGCATTCGCATCCTTTTTCCCATGACCGGCCTGCTGGTGCTGTCGGTGTGGGCGCTGGCGATCCTGAACAGCAACCGGCGGTTTTTCCTGCCCTATTTCGCGCCGGTGCTGTGGAATTCGGCGATGATCGCCGCGCTGGTCTCGCCGGCGGCCTGCTGCAATTCGGCGTGCAGCTCCCGCTGGTGCTGAGTCTGTTGAAGGGATTCCGGCCGTCGCTCTCGCTGAGCGTGCCGGGGGTGCGCGAGGCGCTGGCGGCTTGGTGGCCGGCGGTGGCCGGCCGGGGCGTGGTGCAGCTCGCCGGCTATCTCGACCTCTTCCTGGCCACCTCGCTCTCCACCGGCTCGGCCTCGGCGGACCGCTTCGCCCAGACGTTCTACCTGTTGCCGATCAGCCTGTTCGGCATCTCGGTGGCGGCCTCGGAGCTGCCGGAGATGTCGCGGCTGAGGGGGGAGGGAGCGGCCCCGGCGCTGCTCGCCCGCGTCCGCCGGGCCCTGCGCTACGTGGCGTTCCTCAACATCCCCACCGTCATCGGCTATCTCGCCTTCGGCTATCTGGTGGTGGGCTTCTACCGCCGGGGGAGCTTCGGCGTGGCGGACAACTGGCTGGTCTACCTCGTGCTCTGCGGCTACTCGACGGGCATCCTGGCCACCACCACCTCGCGGCTCCTCCAGAACACCTTCTACGCCCTGGGGGACACCCGCTCGCCGGCCCGCATCGCGGCGATCCGGGTGGGGACGTCGGCGCTGGTGGCCATCCCGCTGATGTTCTTCCTCGACCAATTCCGGCTTGATTCATTCGTGGGTCCGCTCCCCGGGCGGACGCTCTACCTGGGCTCGCTGGGCCTCGCCTTCGCCTCGGGCTTCGGCGCCTGGATGGAGCTCTACCAGCTCCGCCGGGCGCTGCGGCGCCGGCTGCCGGAATTCCATCTCCCCTGGCGGGAGGATTCCCGCATGATCCTGCTGGCCCTCGCCGCGACCCTCCCCGGCGCGCTGGTCTGGTGGCTGCTGCCGGCGGATCTGCGGCCGATCTTCAAGGCCGTGCTGGTGCTGGGGACGTACGGGGTGGCGTATCTGGGGCTGGCGAAGCTGGCGCGGCTGGAGGAGGTGGAGTCGCTGCTGGCGGGGGCGCGGCGGCGGCTGGGGAGGTGATCCCTACACCACCTCCGTCCCCCCGACCTCCTCCCCCCGCAGCGCCCTCTCGACCAGCCCGGGGACCAGCCCGTTGGCGAGGAGGGAGGGGATGCCGAGCCGCGCCAGGGCGAGGGCGGTCTCGACGCGGTGGAGCATGCCGCCGGTGACGTCCGTGCCGGCGGGGGCGCCGATGGCTCCCGCGGCCCGCTCCAGGTCGCCGGCCGAGATCCTGGGAACGGTCTTCCTCGCGGCGTCGTAGAGGCCGTCGGTCTCGCCCAGCCAGAGGGCGCGGCGGACCGTATGCCCGTGAGCGAGCAGGGTGCGGGCGAGGATCTCGAAGAGCCTCTCGGTGGAGCAGATCGAGACCCCCCAGGCGCGGTCCATCACCACGTCGCCGTAGAGGACGGGGAGGAGGCCGCGGTCGAGGGCCAGGAGCAGGGGGCCCGCGGCGAGCTCAGTCGGACGGCCGGCGTCGGAGATCAGGCAGCTCGACGGAGCGATGGAGTAGGGGAGGGCGCCGGCTTCGACCAGGGCCTCGATCACGATGCGGTGGAGCGCGGCCGCCCTTCCTTGAGTGCGGGAGACGCCGGGGAGCTGGTCCGCGGAGCGGAGCCCGGTGGCGATCCCGGACTCCCGGGCGGCGACGTGGCCGAAGGAGCCGCTGCCGTGGCCGACGATCAGGCGGCAATGGGTCTCGCGGGAGGCGCGGGCGATCTCGCCGGCCAGGCGGGCGATCACCTCGAGGCGCGGCGTCTCCGGCCGCGCCTTCTCGGTGATGAGGGAGCCGCCGAGCTTGAGGAGGAGGAGATCGGCCATGGCTCAAAGGACGGACACGGACGAGCACGGACCGACAGGGACGGACACGGCTGCCTCAGGAGCTCGTCCCTGCTCGTCCGTATTGGTCCGTGTTGGTCCGTGCTCTTGCTAAAACAGATGCTCCTCGTCCTGCTCCGGCCCGGGCCCGATGCCGTCGCGGATCACGAAGCCCACGGCGGGGAGGTCCTCCAGGCGCTCGGCGACCTCGTCCTCGGAGTCGGCGTCGCAGATCACGTGCACGTTGGCGCCGGCGTCCATGGTGGCCCAGGCGGCGAGCCCCTCCTGGCGCAGCTCGCGCACGGCGCGCAGCACGGCCAGCGATCCCGGGCTCCAGTAGAAGATCGGCGGGTGCGAGGACATGGTGATCAGGTGGAGGTCGATCGCCTCCTCCTCGATCGCCGGCCCCAGGGCGTTGAGATCGCGCTCGCGGATCGCCTTGCGCACCTTCTCGGCCCGGCCGGGGATCAGCTCCAGCCGCTTGCCGTAGTAGGGGCTGGTGGTGGCGAGGCGGTGGCCCTCGATCGAGGAGACGGTCTTGGGGCCGATCTCGACCACGGCGATGACGTTGCGCAGGTCCCAGTGGTCGGCGTCGGCGATCTGGCGGGCGTAGCTCTCCTCCTCGCTGCCGTTGCCCGTGTTGGCGGCCCATTCGACGAAGCCGCCGAAGATCGAGCGGCAGGCCGAGCCGGAGCCGCTGCGGCGGGCCAGGAGCGAGAGGTCCCGCTGCGACGGCTTCTTGCCGAAGGCGGCGACGGCGGCCAGGGTCAGCGCCGCGAAGCCGGAGGCCGAGGAGGCCAGGCCGCCCGCGGTGGGGAAGGAGTTCCGCGTCGCCACCCGTACCGGCTCCTTGCGCCCCGCCCACTGGCGGATGCGGTTGAGCTGCTCGCGGATCCGGCGGGCGAAGTCGGGGTCGGCGGTGCCGAAGCCGCCGTCCGGCTCGGCGAGCCAGACCTCGTCCTCGCCGCCGTGGCTGAGGGTCTCGACGGTGCACTGGGTCACGCAGTGCTCCAGGGTCATCGAGATCGAGGTGTTCATCGGAATCGCCCGGTCGAGATCACGGGCCCCCCAATATTTGATGAAGGCGATGTTGGCCGGCGCGGTAACGGTGGCTTTGCTCATGCGTCGGTCTCCAGGCGGAGCCCCGGGGCTCCCAGATGCACGGGGTGATAGGGGTACGGCCGTAAAAATGACCAGCCGGCGATCCTCTCAGGGTCAGGATCATAAACCAGGAGCGACCCGGCGCCAGGACCGGCTAGCGATCCGGCGCCCGAGATCTTGGCGGCTCCCCCCTCCGCTTCGATCTTGCGCACCAGCGCGCGGACCTCGGGGGGGACGACGCCCAGATCTTCTAAGCAAGACTCGCACCCGGCGATCAGCTCGCGCACCCGCGCCGGGTCCTCCTCGCCGCGCTCGAGCTCCGCCCGGAAGGCGCGGGCCGCGGCCTCGATGTGGTCGAGAATGCGCTCGTGCCGCTCCGGATCCCGGTCGCGGCCCTGGCGCACGGCGGCCACCACGGCGCCGGTCGATTCGGCGGGGGGGCCCGTGTCGTAGACGCGCAGGTGGGAGAGCAGGGGGGAGCGGAGGGGGACCGGCTCGGCAGTGAGCCCACCGTCGAGCTTGCGGGCCCAGAGCAGCCCGCCGTGGATCACGGTGGCGCCGTCGATCCCCGAAGGGAGCCCGTGCTGGCGCCGCTCCGCCTCCAGGGCGATGCGCTCGACGCGATCCAGATCGAGATCCTCCCCCCGGAAGGCGAGGTAGGCGGCCACCACTCCGGCCGCCGTGGCCGCCGAGCTGCCGAAGCCGGAGCCCACG
>QHVW01000472.1 GCA_003223675.1 Acidobacteriota bacterium | reverse complement strand
AGCGCAAGGAATACGAGGAGGGGCTGCGCCAGAGCGCCCGCTTCAGCAACCAGGTCAAGGCCAAGGGGCTCTCCGGGATCACCATCGTCCTCGACGCCGGCCACGGCGGCCTCGACTCGGGCGCCACCCTGGGCGGGGTGTGGGAGAGCCTCTACGTCTATGACGTCGCCATGCGGATCAAGCGGCTGCTGGAAACTCAGACGGCGGCCCGGGTGCTCGTCACCACCCGCGACGGCGATTCCTACAAGGTGCAGGAGGCGGACGTCCTCCCCTTCTCGCGCGGCCACGCCGTGCTGACCACGCCCCCCTATCCGATCGCCGATCCCAAGGTCGGGGTGAACCTCCGCTGGTATCTCGCCAACAGCCTCTACCGCAAGGCGTTGCAGTCCGACAAGGACCCCGACAAGGTGGTCTTCCTGTCGATCCACGCCGACTCCCTCCACCCCTCCCTGCGGGGCCTGATGGCCTACATTCCGGCCGCGGACATGCGCGACGGCAGCTTCAGCCGGAGCGGCGCGGTCTACGCCTCGCGCAAGGAGGTGCAGGAGAACCCCACCGTGAGCTTCCCGCCCCAGAAGCGGGTGGAGAGCGAGGGCCTGTCGCGCGAGCTCGCCAAGCAGGTGGTGGCCGCGTTCCAGGGCGACGGGCTGCCGGTCCACCCCTTCAAGCCGGTGCGCGACCGGATCATCCGCGACAACAGCGTCTGGGTGCCGGCCGTGCTGCGCTACAACTCGATCCCCGCCAAGGCCCTGCTGGAGATCTGCAACCTGGCCAACGACCAGGACCGCGCCCTCATCCAGACCCGCTCCTACCGCCAGCAGGTCGCCCAGGCCGTGGTGGAGGGGCTGCTCGCCTACTACGGGCAGGGCACGGTGCCGGCGGGGGTGGTGGCGGCGACGGCGAAGTAGGGGCGGCCACTGCCCCATCTCCCCCTCTCCGTTTGGTGCTACCCTAGACCTCCCTTGAAGAATCTCGGGAACTTTTCCGAGGCCTCCACGGTCTATGACAACAGGGCGAGAGCTGATCCGCCCTGGGAGGACTCGGTGGGCGTCGCAACGGTGTACCCGGTAACGCATCACGATGTAGCCCTCGACGTCGAGCTCGTCGAACGCCATCGTTGCGGCGATCTCCAGGCCTTCGACGAGGTCTACGAACGGTTCGGCGAGATGATCTACAACCTCGCCCAGCGGCTGGCGGGCAACCGCGAAGAGGCCGCCGACCTGACGCAAGAGATCTTCCTGCGCATCTACCGCCACCTGGGGAGCTTCGGGGGACGTTCCACCCTCAAGACCTGGGTGTTCCGCATCGCGATCAACCACTGCCGCGACCGGCTGTCGCGCCACTATCCGGCGACGCAGTCGATCGACGACGAGGCCGAGGAGGGCAGCGGCGTCACCATCGCCGACCCCGGCCGCGGACCGGAAGAGCTGGCGGTCGCCGCCGATGAGGGGCGCCGCGTCATGGAGGGCCTGTCCAAGGTGCCTCCCGTCTTCCGCGAGGCAGTGGTATTGCGAGACCTGGAGGGGTTATCCTATGAGGAGATTGCTGAAGTGCTGGGGGTCCGGGTAGGGACCGTCCGCTCACGCATCGCGCGCGGGCGGGAGCAGCTTCGGGTTCTCCTGGAGAAACAAGTATGAATCGCCACGTTTCCACTGAGCAGCTCTCCGCGTACCTCGACGCCGAGCTCGGGTATTCGGAGATCCGCCAGATTGAAAATCACTGTGCGGCGTGCAAGGAGTGCGGCGCCCGGCTGGACGACATGCAACGCGTCGTCAGCGGTCTCGGTCGCCTCGAGCGCTCTGTGCCGCCCCCGGCCCTGCGCCAGCAGATCCGCCAGCAGGTGGCCGTGCAGCCGCCGGCGCCCAGCCTCGAGCGGGCGTACAATTCGGTCCGACTGCTGTTCTTCCCCATCCGGCCCGCCCTGCGCACGGCCGCCGCGATGGGGCTCGCGCTGACGGTGGGGATCTTCATCGTCCATCACGAGGCCGAGGGGCTCCCGCCGACCCCCCGGCCGGGCGAGGAGGTGGTCACTGTGGAGCTGGGCGCGCAGATCGGCCAGTTGCTCACCACCAGCGAGGTCGCCGACCGCCAGTTCATCTGGACGGACGACGGCTGGATCCAGAAGGGGCTCGAAGGCCAGACGCCGGTCGCCCGCATGGACGCCGGCAGCCCGCAGGGCCGGGCGCTGCTCACCCGGTATTCGGATCTCAAGCTCCTGTTGGAGGACGGCTATCCGGTGGTGCTGCGCTACGACCTGGAGACGGTGGAGATCCGCAACCTGCCGCCGAACCGCATCATCGGCTTCGAGCCGCAGCCGGTCCCCCGGCGGGCCCGCCACATCCACGGGTCGATCGTCGCGGCATAGGGCCGGGTTCCTGCCCCCCAGGAAAAGGCTGAGGGAAATTACAAGGACATAAAGGACTGCAAGGACTGCAAGGACCACAAGGACAAAAAAGCGCCGATCTCAGACTTCTTTTTTGTCTTTGACGTCCCTGCTGTCCTTGCTGTCCCTTATGTCTTTGCCCCTCACCGGAACGACTCGATCCGCTCGATCGTCCACCCCTCGCCGCCGAGGTTGACCTCGTCGCCGGGCTTGCGGCCGATGAGGTCCTTGGCGAGGTCGGACTCGTAGGAGATCACGTCCTCCTCGGGCTTGCTCTCCCAGGGGCCGAGGATGGTCACCACCCTTGGGCCCGCGCCACCCTTGAGGTGGAGGCGGGTGCCGATGCGCACCTCGGAGGTGTCCATGCCGCCGGGCTCGATCAGGCGGACGCGCTGGAGCTCCGAGTTGAGGCTGGCGGCGCGGGCGTTCAGGTATTCGTGGCGCTGGCGGGCCGACTTGTACTCGAAGTTCTCCCGCAGGTCGCCCAGGGCCCGTGCCTCCTCGATCGCCTTGCGGTTGGCCGGGATCTCCTTCGAGAGGATCTGCTGCAGCTCCGCCCGCTTGGCCTCCACGGATTCGATCGTGGCGTAGAGCGGCGGCGGCCCGGTGTCCTTGCGCAGCGCCTGGAAGCGGAGGTGGATGGCGTTGACGAGTTGCTCGCGCTGGTAGGGCTCGAGCGGAGCCGCGCGCTGGATGGCGTCTTCCGCCTGCGCCGCCTGGTCCTCGGTGAGATGGCTGAGCAGGCGCGGCACCGTGCCGCCCGACTCGGCGAGTGCCAGCAGGCGGACGCGGTAGGTGGCGAACTCGTCGCGCGAGAGGGCGGTGAGGATCTGTTGCAGCAGGCGCAGGGCGTTGCGGGTGCGCATGACCTCGTCCACCGACGCCCGCTCGGCCAGCCAGACGAAGGCCGCGGGATTGCGATGCGGCTGGGCGAGCAGGCCGTCGAGCAGGCGGTCGAGCTCGCGGGGCGCTCCCTCGACCAGACCGTCCGCCAGGAGATCCAGCGCCCGGGGATCGCTCTCCTTGTTCATGGCGTCGCGGTAGATGACGGGCCAGTCCTCGCGGCGCTCGCGGACCATGGTGTAGGCGCGCTCCCGGAGGAGCCGCTCCTCGATGCCGGAGAAGACCCGCTGCGGCTGATCGGTGAGCAGATCGTCCGGCGTCCAGTCGACCTTGTCGACGAGCTTCGAGCCGCTGCGTTCGATGGCGAACCAGATCTCGAAGGCGAGGCCCGGATCGCTGTCGGCCACCCGCTCGCCGACTTCCGCGAGGTTGGCGGCCATGCGGTCGCGCAGCCCCTCGTCGCGTGCCCCCTCGCGGCGGAGGCGCTCGATCTTCTTGCGCGGCTCGGCGCGCTCGAAGGCCTTCCACACCGATTCCAGGGCGTCGCCGCTGCTGTCGGCCCAGCGGTAGGTCTGGCGGGCGCCGCTGCCGCTCGCCACCACCTGGGAGTGCTTGCGGGCGGCGGCCCACCAGGAGGTCCACTGGGATTCGGTGACCAGCCCGGCCAGGATGTCGCGGATCTCGCCGGCGGTGAGCGGCCGGTCGTAGCTCTGGAGGACGGTGCGCAGGAGCTCGGGGGGCGTGAGCGCCTTGAGGGAGGCGGGGCCTTCCAGCTTGCGGCGGAGCACGTGCTCGGGGGCGAGCGGCTTGAGCAGCTTCGGCGCCGCCTTGAAGCCCACGGTGAGGCCGCGGATCCTCTCGAAGTCGACCTTGAAGCTTTCGAGCCCGAGATTCGCCTCCACCACGCGGCCCACCCCCTTGCCCTCCATGGCCACCACGGTGCCGACGTCGAAGGCGAGCAGGCTCTCCAGGCGCTCGACCTTCTCCCAGGTCTTGGGGATGTCGGTGGGCGCGCGATGGAGCCCCACGGCCTCGTAGAGGGCCTTGTAGGTCGAGCGGTCGCCGTAGAGCTTGCCGAGGGTGGAGGAGACGGTGGGATGGAGCTTGTCGGCGGGGAGGTAGAGGGCGCCGGCCCGTTTGAGGAGCTGGAGGCGCGGCGCCCACCGACCGCTCTCGCGGAGATGGTCGTCCAGCAGCTCCAGGAGCGAGCGGGCCCGCCCCTCCTCACCCGTGCCGACGAGCGCGCGCGCCACGCCCACGTAGTAGTCGAGATCCGCGGGGTCGTTCTCGATCCGCGCCAGCCAGTCGCCTTCGATCGAGTCGAAATCGCCCTTGGACAGTTGGCTCTGAGTGCTTCTGGAGATCGTCATAGGAAGGGAGCACGATAGCAGATTCCGGGGGCCCGCGTCCTTAGCCGCCCGTCCCGCCCGGGCATGAATGCCCGGGCGGGGCCGGGCCGAGCAATCTGACAAAGTAAAAGTAATCTACCCCCCATGTCCACCCCCCTGGAGCAGCCCGCCTCCGATCTCCACCTCCGGCTGAGCGAGGCGGGCTCCGAGGAGCTGTTGGCGCTGCTGCGGGCACACTCCGGGGAGCTGACGGCGCCGGCGGTCCGCCATGCGTTGCGCAATCCGTACTGCACGGCGGAGGCGATCGAGGCGATCGCGGGGGAGCAGCGTCTGCTCTCGTTCTACGAGGTGCGGCGCGACCTCGCGCTCCA
>QHVW01001071.1 GCA_003223675.1 Acidobacteriota bacterium | reverse complement strand
GCCGCGGTGACGGTGGCCGCGGCGACCGTCGCCACCCTGGCCGGCTTCTCCAGCCGCGCCGAGCGGCGGATGGGCGAGAGCCTGGCCGCCTTCGGCCCCAACCTCACGGTGCGCCCGCAGGTGGGCGGGGCGGCCGTGCTCTCCGCCGGAATCGTGGAGCGCCTGCGGCAGGTGCCCGGGGTCCGTTCCGCGGCGCCCTCGCCGGCGCTCGACCGCGTCGAGGTGCGGGCCGATCCCGGCCGTCTGGAGGAGGTGGCGCGGGCGATCGAGTCGCGCGTGGAAGGGGTGGAGGCCGTGCCGTTGCGGCGGGTCAGCCAGTCGGACGCCCGGCTCACCCGCCGCCTCACCCTGGTGCTGGTGGCGGTGAGCGCCGTCTCCTTCCTGCTGGCTCTCCTCTCGGTCGGGGCGGCCACGGCCGCGCTGGTGGGCGAGCGGCGGACGGAGATCGGCCTCCTCCTCGCCCTCGGCTACACCGGCCGGCGGGTCGGAGGCTTCCTCGCCGCCGAGCTGCTCGCGGCGGCGGTGCTGGCCGGCGCCGTGGGGGAGATTCTGGGCGAGCTCGCGGCGGGCGGGCTGGCGCAACGCGTATTGGGAGCGGGCGGCGGGATCTCGATGACCTGGGGGGGCTTCGCCGCCGCCGCGCTCGTGGCGGTGCTGGTGGTGGGCACCTCGATGCTGATGGCGCTGCGGCGCGTCGAGCGGCTCGACGCGGCGCGCGTCCTGCGTGGCGAGTAGAGCTCATCCCATGCCACCCCTGGTCGAAGCCGAGGCCCTGAGCCGCCGTTTCGGAGCCCTGCGCGCCCTGGACGAGCTGACGCTCGCCATCGGCGAGGGGGAGTGGGTGGCGATCACCGGCCCCTCGGGCTCGGGCAAGACGACCCTGCTCAACATCCTCTCCGGTCTCGACCACCCGACCTCCGGCACGGTGCGCGTGGGCGGCGTCGACCTCGCCGGGCTCAGCCGGAGCGAGCTGGCCCGCTACCGCCAGCGCACGGTGGGGCTGGTCTTCCAGCAGTTCCATCTCATCCCCTATCTCACGGCGCTGGAGAACGTCATGCTCGCGCAGTACGTGCACAGCATGACCGACCGCGGCGAGGCCGAGGAGGCGCTGCGCCGGGTGGGGCTCGGGGAGCGGCTGGGCCATCTGCCGAGCCAGCTCTCGGGGGGCGAGCAGCAGCGGGTGTGCATCGCCCGGGCGCTGATCAACCAGCCGCCGCTGATCCTGGCCGACGAGCCGACCGGCAACCTCGACGCGGTCAACGAGGCGATCGTGATGTCGCTGCTCGCCGACCTCCACCAGGGCGGGCACACGCTGATCCTGGTCACCCACGACGCCTCGATCGCGGCGCGGGCCAACCGCGAGATCCGGCT
>QHVW01000471.1 GCA_003223675.1 Acidobacteriota bacterium | reverse complement strand
CTCCGGGCGCTTGGCGTACCCCCGGCCGCGCACCATGGACTCGGCGCCGCTCGCCTCCAGGAGACGCCCCCCCACCTCGTTGTTCGAGCGGCGGACCGCCTCCACCACCTGATCGAGCGGCAGGCCGAAGGAGGCCAGGCGGTTGGGATCGACGGTGATCTGGTACTGCTTGACGTAGCCGCCGATCGCCGCCACCTCGGCCACGCCGGGCACCGACTGGAGGGCATAGCGCAGCGTCCAGTCCTGGTAGGAGCGCAGCTCGTCCAGCGAATGCTTGCCCGAGTGGTCGACCAGGGCGTACTGGTAGACCCAGCCGACGCCGGTGGCGTCCGGGCCGAGCTCGGTCTGCACCCCTTCGGGCAGGCGGGACTGGATCTTGGACAGGTATTCGAGCACCCGCGAGCGGGCCCAGTAGAGGTCCGTGCCGTCCTGGAAGATGACGTAGACGTAGGAGAAGCCGAAGTCGGAGTAGCCGCGCACCGCCTTGACCTTGGGGGCGCCGAGGAGGGCGGTGACGATGGGGTAGGTGACCTGGTCCTCGATGATGTCGGGGGAGCGGTCCCACTTGGAATAGACGATCACCTGCGAGTCCGAGAGGTCGGGCAGGGCGTCGAGGCGGATCTGGCGGAGCGCCCAGACGGCGATCAGCACCAGGGCCGCCACCCCGAGCAGGACGAGCGCCCGGTTGCGGGCCGAGAAGGCGATGACGCGGCGGATCACTGGGCGCCTCCACCGGGGGGAGCCGCGGCCGCGATCGCGGCGCGCAGCCGGGATTCGGAGTCGAGCAGGAAGTTGGCCCGCACGGCGACCCGCTCCCCCTCGGTCACTCCGGAGAGGATGACGGCCTGGCCGTCGGCCCGCTCTCCCACCCGCACGTCGCGCGGCTCGAAGGTCTCACCTTTCTGGACAAAGACCACCTGGCGGACGCCGGTGTCGATCACCGCCGAATCGGGGATCACGACCCCCTCCCGCGTCTCCAGGTCGGGGATGACGTCCACGTACATCCCCGGCTTGAGCGCCAGGCCGGGATTGGCGAATTCCAGCCGCGCCTTCAGGGTCCGGGTCGCCGGATCGACGGTCGGATAGACGAACGCCACCCGGCCGGTGAGGTGGGTGCCGGGGTCGTAGGGGAGCACGACGAACGCCTTGGCGCCCAGCCGCAGGTCGCGGCTCTCGTACTCGAAGAAGTCGGCTTCCACCCAGACCCGCGAGAGGTCGGTGACGGTGAGGAGGTCCATCCCCGGCTGCACCTGCTGCCCCTCGAAGATCTGCTTGCCGGAGACGTAGCCGGAGACCGGGGCGGTCAGCGTCACCGTGCGCTGGGCGGCGCCGGTCTTCTCCAGGCGGGCGATGGTGCTGGCGGGAACATCGAACAGCTCCAGGCGGCGGCGGGCGGCGGTCAGCAGGTCCTCGCCCCCCCGGCGCACCTCGGGCAGGGAGGACTGGGAGAAGCGCCCCGCGGCCTCGCGCGCCCGCAGGAATTCCTCCTGCGAGGCGAGCAGCTCGGGCGAGTAGAGCGACAGCAACGGCTGGCCGGCCCGCACGAGCTGGCCGGTCGAATTGACGTAGAGCTTCTCCACCCAGCCGGAGATCTTGGTCTGCACGCGGCGGATGCGGGTCTCGTCCGGCGTCACGACCCCGGCGGCGCGGGTGGTGCGGGTGAGCGGGCGCCGCTCGGCCACCGCCGTCTGCACCCCGGCGAGCCGCACGCCCTCGCCCGCCACCTCGATCGGCGCATGCTCCGGGACGGCGCCGGGGGCGGGGCCCTTCAGCTCGTCGGAATAGACGGGCACGTAGTCCATGCCCATCGAATCCTTGGCCGGCACCGGCGAGGTGATCGAGGGGTTCATGGGATTGCGGTAGAAGAGGATCTTCCGCCCGCTCGCCTGAGCCTGCGCGGACGGGGCGGGCCTCTCTTCCTTCTTCTTTTCAACGGGCACCAGACGCATGCCGCAGATCGGGCAGTCGCCGGGCTTGTCCGAGTGGTAGTCCGGATGCATCGGGCAGTAGTACTGCTGGGCGGCCTCCTGGGCCTCCCGGTGGCAGGCGAGGGGGGCGACCAGGAGCGCGGCCACCAGCAGGACGAGCGCCGATCGGATCAGGATCTTGAGCTTCATGGGAGGCCTCCAGTCAACGCCTCCAGCCCGGCCCAGGCAGTGTAGCGGTCCGCCTCGCGGCGAGCGAGCTGCACCCGGGCCTCCAGCCAGAGGTTGAAGTCCTCGATCAAATTGGAGAAGTCGCCGCGGCCGGCGAGGTAGGACGAGCGGGCGGCGTCGAAGGTGGCGCTGCTCTGCGGCACGATCCCCTCGCGGTAGCGGACGATCTGGCGCTCGGCGCGGCTGCGCTCCGAGGCGAGGCGGGCCACCTCGGCGCGGACCTCGGCCTCGGCGGCGCGCAGCTCCTGGCGGGCCGACTCCAGCTCGGCCTCGGCGGCGCGGATCCGCGGCTCCTGCTTCTCCCGCTTCCAGAACGGCAGATCGACCTCTACGTTGAGCATGAGCACCGGACCGCGCGGGCCGCGGGTGGCGAGCCCCGCGGAGGGGGTGAGATCGGGCTTGAGGTCGAGCCGCGCCGAGGCGAGCCGGCGCTCGGCCGTGGCCACCGCCGCCCGCGCCATCCGCACCCGGGTGGATTCGGCCGGCGTGGACGGCGCTGTGGATGGGGTAGTGACGTCCGGCAATGCGGTGACGGCCCCAACGGGGGAGTCTCCGGGGCGGTCGAGCCAGCGGTTGAGCTGGGCCACGATCGCCCGCCGCTCGGCGTGGTGGTCCTCCAACTGCTCCTCCAGCCGGGTCACCTGGAGCTGGGCCTTGAGCAGATTCTCCTGCTCGCCGCCGCCGGAGGAGTAGCGCGCCTTGGCCGTGGCGGAGAGCAGGTCGGTGAGCTCGCGCCCGGCCTCCAGGGCCTTCTGCTCCTGGTCGATGGCGTAGAGGCGGGCGTAGAGGGAGCGGACCTCGCGGGCGATGCGTCGGCGCGGGCGCGGCGCTTGCCGGGGTACGGCAGCGGCTGGCTGACCTGGACCCCGGCCATCGACATGTCCTCGGTGCCGATCGTGTAGTTGGGGAAGTCGGCGATCTGCAGCAGCGGCCCCACCGTGGGATCGGCCAGCGCCGCGGCGGGGCGCTCCATCTCCCGCGCCGCGGTCTGGCGGGAGCGGGCGGCGGCGAGGTCGGGGGACTTCGCCAGCGCCTCGGCGACCAGCGCGTCGACGGAGACGGACGGCCCGCGCGAGAGGTCGTCGTCCATCTGGGCGGTTGCCGGCATCGCCATCAGGACGGCGAGCGGCAGGATCGAAAGCAGGCGGTACATCGGGCTCCTCCAGGAACAAGGTTGTTGGTGGCCGGGCCCGAGGGCTCGGCGGGACACACCTCTCCTGGGGAGCTCTAGATCAGGAAGACCGCGTGGAGGGTATAGAGGCCGACCCCCTCATGGAGGAGAGGGGGCGAGGGGTGAGGCGCGAAGAGCGGCCGCTCGACCCGAGACTCCGTCGCGAGCACGAACGGGATGGCCAGCGCGACCGGTGCCACGACGGAGGGCTCGACGGTCCGGGAAACCGGCACCGGGGCCGGCGTCTTGACCGTGCCGCAGCACGGAGGCGCCTTGACCGTGGGAGCGCCGCTCGACTGGCAGCAGGGCATCGCGCTCCGCGCCGGGCACGGTCCGCACGCGGCGAACACCCCCGGCAACCCGGCCAGGAGGGCCAGGATGAGGAAGAGGGCGGCGATGCGGGTCCGGCGGTCGAGCTTCATGGACACACTCTACGAGCCACCCGCCGGCCGCGCGCCGTCTCCCGAAACGGGAGGGCGCGCCCGCCGGGGTGGCTGCCATCCCCACCCCGAAGGGTGGAGATCCTTCAGGATAAGCCAGAAATGGCGGGAGGGTATTCCGCCTCAGCTCTCTCCCCACCGCAGCCCCTCCTCCCCCGGCTCGGCGATGCCGAGGCGGTCGAGGACGCGCAGGGCGTAGTGGTCGAGGAAGCGGCCGAAGTCCTCGCCGCCGATATAGAAGGCGGGGACCGGCGGCAGGATCACCGCCCCGGCGTAGAGGAGGCGGCGCATGTTCTCGACGTGGACGAGGCTGTACGGGGTCTCGCGGAAGCCGAGCACCAGGGGCCACCGCTCCTTGAGCGCCACGGCGCCGGCGCGGTGGATCAGCGTCCGCGCCGAGCCCGACGCCAGAGCCCCGAGAGTGCCGGCGCTGCACGGCAGGACGACCGTGCCGGTCAGCCGGTACGAGCCGGAGGCGATGGGCGCGTCGAGCTCGCTGTCGCGGTGGACGGCGACCTTCGCCCGCGCCTCCTCCCCCAATCCGGCCGCGGCGGCGAGATCGGCGGCGCCGGTCCGCTCCGGCCCCAGCTCATGCCGGAGCACCTGGCTCGCCCCAGCCGACACCACCAAGTGGATGCGCTCGATCTCCGGGTGCGCGGCAAGACGCCCGAGGACGTGCCGGGGGAGGAGCATGCCGGAGGCGCCGGAGACGAGGAGGGCCAGGCGGTGGGGCATGGCGGGGATCCTATTATGGCCCGGCGATCCGCAGGCGGGCGCGGTTCGCGGCCCGTGCGATCCGGGCCCAGACGTCCGGGTCGGCGATGCCGGCGTCCGCGACCAGCTCCAGCAGGTCCATCTCGACGCGGTCGTTGAGCACGATGCAGATCGTGCCCGCCTGCCGGCCGCGCCAGCGGATCCCCTGAATTTCAGGATATCGGTCGTAGAAAGCCCGGGCCCACTCCTGGGAAACAGCGGAGTCCCGTTCGGTCCCGATCCGCTGGTCCAGGCCGAAAGCCCGAGCCGCGACCCCGACCAGATCCAATACCGGGATGGACAACCGGGAGCTCGCGATGCAGACCCGCCGTCCCGATCCCTTGTCGAGGATGCCCAGGTTACCGAACGCTTCACACACCCCGCCGAGCAGAGAGGTCGCCGCGTACCAGACGGACCGGTCGGGGCTCATCGCAAGGGGTGGGACGTGGTGGTCGAACCGCATGCCGGGCAGAGGTCCGTAGGAACGCTGCCGGTTCCAGGGTCCGCGGACGGGGTCATAGAAACGGACGAGCCGGAAGCCGGGCTCCAGCTCATGAAGAGGAGGCCTGGCCGACAGCACTGAAGGGGGAGAAGAGAGGGTCAAGGCAAGAAGCTTTGCTCCCGGGCCAGCTCGATCACCGGCTCAGGGCGACGGCGCCGGAGCAGCTCGATGGGAGGGAGCCCCCCGAGCCCCTCCGTGGGCTGGAGGAGCCACGAAGCGGTACCCGCCGGCGAGAGGTGGAGGCTCCGAATGACCTCTTCCAGCCCGGGAAGAATGCCGCCCGGCGCGTCCGGCTCGAACTGCCAGCGAGGATAGCGCCATTGACTCCCCACCCGCAGAGCGAGGAGCCGGCTATCCCGGCGCAGCCGCTCGAGGATCTGACGGGAACGGCCCGTCAGCTCGGCGGCTTCGGCCGCGCTGATGGAATCCTCCAAGAGGATCTGGCGATTGAGCTGGATCTCCCCCTCAGCCCAGAGCAGAGCCTCCACCGCTTCCGAGGTGCTCATCGGATCGTCCACTTCGGCAAGCGGATCACTGCTGGCGTCCTGCACCGCCTTGATAGCGCTAACCAGTCCCTGCGACACCGAGGCGCGCTTCGGCATCGGGGTCCCCGCGTGGGCGAAGTCCAGCAGGGAGACGACCACCTGGAATTCGTCGTTGGAGAAATCCCGACAGGCACGCATCAGCAGCTTCAGTCGCCCCTGGGGAATCCCAAAACGGATCGACGCCTCGCGAATGAAATCCGCGAACGCTGCGGTGTCGGTTGGTTTCGCGGCGGGCCTGCCCATGGCCTCACTCTACATGAAACCCCCTTGCGGCGCAACTTGTGCTCACCTTACAGCGGCGACCGAGCCGCTCTCCACCCGGCGGGCGCGGTCGGCGGGGATGGCGAAGCCGATCCCCGTGTCTCATGGCGCGTAGGGTAATATGGGAATCCCTATCTGGGGAATCACCGTTTCTTGCCTTGATCGCCCCTCTTCCACGGGGGCTCGCTTTAGAGAAAAACGCCCTGGCGGGCGTGAGGTTCCGAACCGAAAGGGGGCACTCGAAAGTGCACGTCCGAAGAATCGCTCTGTTGCTGCTCTGCGGCCTGCCGGCCCTGACCGGGCTGGCCGGTGCCGCCGGGCCCGCGACATCCGGGGAGGTCTTCCCCTTCAAGGTCTATAAACAGACCCTCGACAACGGCATGCGGCTGGTGGTCATCCCCTACGACAGCCCGGGGACGCTGGCCTTCCAGATCGTGATGCGCACCGGCTCCCGCGACGAGGTCGAGCCGGGGCACAGCGGCTTCGCCCACTTCTTCGAGCACATGATGTTCCGCGGCACGGAGAGGTACTCGCAGGCGGCCTACACCGACGTCATCAAGCGGCTGGGCGCGGACGCCAACGCCTTCACCACCTACGATGAGACAATCTTCCACATGGTGGCGCCGGCGAGCCAGCTCCCGCTGATCATGGACATCGAGTCCGACCGCTTCAAGAACCTGAAGTACGACCAGGACGCCTTCCGCACCGAGTCGCAGGCGGTGCTCGGCGAGTACAACAAGAACGTCTCGAACCCGGTCCAGCCGATGCTCGAGAAGCTCCACGACCTGGCCTACGAGAAGCACACCTACAGGCACACGACCCTCGGCTTCGTCCAGGACATCAAGGCGATGCCCAACTATTACGACTACAGCATCCAGTTCTTCAACCGCTTCTACCGGCCGGAGAACGCGACGCTGATCGTGGTGGGGGACGTCAAGCCCGAGGACGTCTTCAGCCTGGCAAAGAAGTACTTCGGCGACTGGAAGAAGGGGTACAAGCCGGCCGACATCCCGGTGGAGCCGCCCCAGAAGGAGCGCAAGACGGCCACCCTCGACTGGCCGAATCCGACCAACCCCTACGTGATCATGGCCTATCACACCCCGGCCTACTCCGCGACGGCGGTCGACTCGGCGGCTCTCGACCTGATCCAGGAGCTCCTGTTCAGCGAGTCCGCCCCGCTCTACCAGGACCTGGTGGTCAAGAGCCAGTGGGTGGACTTCATCCAGGGGGGCGACTCGGGCAACCGCGACCCCGGGCTGTTCTTCATCCTCGCGCGGGTGAAGTCGGACGCCCTCATCCCCAAGGTCCAGGAGACGGTCAACCGCTACATCCAGCAGCTCCAGACCACGCCGGTCGATCCCAAGAAGCTGGAGCGCATCAAGTCGCACCAGCGCTACGCCTTCGAGCTGAGCCTCGATACGCCGGGCAACATCGCCGCCCAGGCCGCGCAGTCGGTGGCGATCACCGGCGGCGGCGAGGCGATCAACCAGCGCTTCGCCGCCTATCAGAAGGTGACGCCGGCGGACATCCAGCGGGTCTCCCGCGAAATTTTCAAGCCCGCCAATGAGACGGTCGTGACCCTGGCCCACAAGGCGGACGCTCCCGCGGCCCAGGGCAAGCCGGGAGGTGCGAGCCATGATTGATCGCAGAGGCATGGATCCCAAAAGGCTGGTGCTCGCCG
>QHVW01000470.1 GCA_003223675.1 Acidobacteriota bacterium | reverse complement strand
GCGAGCGGGTGGCGGAAGTCGAAGCAGTAAAGAGCCCCTTGCTTCGAACCGACCGGTCGTGCTATTTTCCTCTCTGCCATGCTGAGCAAGGGCGAGCAGACCAAGCAGGAGATCGTGGAGCGGGCCCTCGCGCTGGCCGGCGAGGTGGGGCTCGAAGGGCTCTCCCTGGGCGTGCTGGCGGCGGGGATGAGCCTGTCGAAGAGCGGGCTCTTCGCCCACTTCAGGTCCAAGGAGGCCCTGCAGCTCGAGGTGCTCCAGCGGGCGATCGACCATTTCATCGAGGACGTCGTCGCGCCCGCCCTCCGCGAGCCGCGCGGCGAGCCCCGCCTGCGCCGGCTGTTCGACCTCCACCTCCAGTGGATCCACGGCAACGGCCGCCGCGGGAGCTGCTTCTTCATGGCTCTCACCCACGAGTACGACGACCGCCCGGGGCCCGTCCGCGACCTCCTCGTGCAGTCGCAGCGCGACTGGTACGACACGGTCTCCCGCGTCGTCCGCGCCGCCGTCGAGGAGGGCCACCTCCGCGCCGATCTCGATACCGATCAATTCGCCTATGAATTCGTCGGCATCGGCATGGTCTTCCAGCAGTCCGCCAAGCTGCTCGAGAATCCGCGGGCGGAAGAGAGGGCGCGCGCCGCCTTCGAAACCCTCCTCTCCCGCAGCCGTCCCTGACCCCTCTTCCCCAGGAGATCTCTGATGCCATCCATGGACGCCACCCTCCCCTTCGTCTCTCCGGAAAAAAGCACGACCGGTCGTCTCCGTCCCGTTCCGGCTCCTCCCTGGCTGCGCACCGGGATGCGGATGGCGAGCGCGCTCGCTCCCGGCACCGCCGCCCGCGTGGCGCGCAAGCTCTTCTTCACGCCGTTGCGGGCCCGCGTCCGCGACGAGGAGCGGGCGGTGCTGGCCCGGGGCGAGCGCTTCGAGATGGCGGCCCACGGCGGGCGCGTGGTGGGGCGAGCCTGGGGCGAGGGGCCCACGGTGCTGCTGGTCCACGGCTGGGGCGGCCACGCCGGGCAGATGACGCCCCTGGTCGATTCCGTGGTGGCGGCGGGCCACCGGGCGGTGGCGCTCGACCTTCCCGGGCACGGCGAGTCGGAGGGCCGCGTCTCGTCGCTGGTCCACTTCGCCGCGGCGCTGGCACGGGCAGCCTCCCTCTTCGGGCCGGTGCACGGCATCGCGGCCCACTCCTTCGGTGCCGCCGGCTCGGCCTACGCGATGGCCTCAGGGGTGGTGGCCAAGCGCGCCGTTTTCTTCGCGCCGCCGATCGGATTCGAGTCCTTCTGGCTCCGCTTCCGGATCGGCGTCGGCGTCTCCCAGGAGGTGATGAACCGCCTGCTCCTGGACGCCGAAGCCTGGCTCGACGTGCGCTTCGACGGCATCGCGCCCGGCGACGTCGCCCCGCGCATGACGGCGCCGCTCCTCGTCCTTCACGACCGGGACGACCGCGAGGTGCCGTTCGAGGAAGGCGCCGAGCTCGCCCGCCGCTGGCCGGGCGCCCAGCTCCGCCCCGTCGAGGGGCTGGGCCATCTGCGCATCCTCCGCGACGAGCGGTGCGTGGCCGCGGCGGTGGGGTTCCTCGCGGGGTGAGGTGCCCCGAGGGGAGGGCTCAGGGCTGCGGGCTGGGCCAGGGGGTGAGGCCTCGGAGGGCAGAACGCTCCGGGGGCAAGGACACCCCGGGTGCTATCCTTGCTCCGGCATGGAACGCCTGGTCCCGTCGTCCTCCTCCCGCAAGCTCCTGATCGCCTCGCTGGTCTTCGGGGTCTTCGTCCTCTGCGACTTCGCCCTGTTCGGCTGGCTGATCTTCCGCTCGCTCTCGCAGCGGGAGGTCGAGCGCGTGCTGCTGGAGACCCGGTCCGAGGCCGAGAAGCTGGCCCAGCAGATCGCCCGCCGGGCCGAGCGCGAGAAGGACCTCTACACGGCGGTGGCGGTCGAGCGGGAGACCCAGACCTACATCGACCAGGTCCTGCGCCAGCGGGATCTGGTGCGGCGGGTCGAGATCCGCGACAAGAACGGCGTGCTGGTCTACGAGGGGCGCAGCGAGGCGCGCATGCAGGTGGGGGGCGAGAGCGCCAACCCCCAGATCTCGCCGCCGATCCTCAGCTCCCCCGAGCTCCAGCAGCACCTGGAGCCGGAGCCGCGGGTGGAGAAGAAGACCCGCGAGACCGAGTCCTCCTTCGAGGTGCCGGACATCCGGGTGCCGATCGGCACCTACGGCCAGCTCGAGATCGGCATCAGCCCCGTGGAGCTCAGCCGCCGCATCGAGGTGCTGCGGAAGGACCTGATCGGCCAGGCCATGCTGATTGGCGTCGCCTCGATGCTGCTGCTGATCTCGGCCTACGCCGCCGTCTGGATGGTCCTGCGGCGCTCGCAGCGGCTGGAGGTCCAGGCGGCCCGGGCCGAGCGGCTGGCCTACCTCGGCACCCTCGCCTCGGGGCTCGCGCACGAGATCCGCAACCCGCTCAACTCGCTCAACCTCAACATGCAGATGCTGGAGGAGGAGATCGACGAGCGCGGCTCGGTCCCTACGGGCAAACGGCTGCTCTCGATCACCCGCTCCGAGCTCAGCCGCCTCGAACGGCTGGTCTCGGACTTCCTCGCCTACGCCAAGCCCCGCCCCCTGGAGATGGAGGAGGTGCCGGCCGTGCGGCCCCTCGAACGGGTGCGGGAGGTGCTGGCGGGGGAGATCCAGAAGCGGCAGGTGCAGGTCGAGATCGAGGACCGCAGCGGCGGCGCGCGCATCCGGATCGACCCCGCGCAGATGAACCAGCTCCTGCTCAACCTGGCCCAGAACGCCTTCAACGCCGCCGAGGAGGCCAGGCGCCGCCCCTGGCTCAAGCTCACCGCCGGCCGCCAGGGGCCGTCCGTCCTCCTGGAGCTGGCCGACAACGGCGTCGGCATGACGGCGGAGGAGCAGGAGAAGATCTTCGACCTCTTCTACTCCACCCGCAAGGGGGGCACCGGCCTCGGGCTCGCCATCGCCGAGCGGATCGCCAGCGCCCACGGCGGCCGGCTCGGCGTGCGCAGCACCAAGGGGGTGGGGACGACGGTCACGGTCGAGCTGCCCGCCGTCCACCCGGAGCCGGCGCCGCGCACCGCGGTCGAGGCCCCGGTGGGGGCGTAGGGGCGGCCCTGCGTGGCCGCCCTGTTCCGGCTGGCGTATCCCGCGGCAACGAAAAGGGCGCCCACACAGGGGCGCCCCTACAGCCGCGATCGAACGATCCTCAGCTGATCTCGATCTTCCGCGGCTTGGCCTGCTCGGCCTTGGGGACGGTGATGGTCAGCACGCCGTTCTCGAAGGCGGCCTGCACCCCTTCGTTGTTGACCTGCTGCGGCAGGGCGAAGGCGCGGCTGAAGGCACCGTAGGTGCGCTCGATGCGCTGGAAATTCTCCTTCTTGGCGTCGCGCTCGAACTTCCGCTCGCCCGTCAGGCGCAGGACGTTGTTCTCCAGGGTGATGTTGATGTCGTCCCTGGTCAGGCCCGGCAGCTCGGCCTGGAGGCGATAGCTGTCCGCGGTCTCCTGGATGTCCACCGGGGGCACCCAGTTGCGGTTGGAGACCTCCTCCTCACCTTGAGCGCCGGTGAAGAAATTCTCGAACAGCCGCGCGAACGGTTCACGGTTCAGATAGGCCACGGTCGGATTCCAGCGGGTCACGTTGTTCAACATGGTCATTCCTCCTTGGTTTCTCCGCGATCGATTCGGGTTTGGGATCGGCGGGCCGGCGTCTTTCCATCCCCGCCATCTGACGTGATGATAGACAGCCGCTAAGATCTTGTCAATACCCCAGATGAAAAATCTTAGCGCACAGATATGAGATAGAGATTGGCGGCCAGCAAAAAGCCCCTGCCGGAGGGGCAGGGGCTCGAAAAACGGCCAAGATCTCAGTCGGTCTCAGTGAGATCTCAGGCTCCGGACATCTCCTCGATGTCCTCGGGAAGGGCGAACTGGTCGGGGTCGTCGTTGCCGCAGGCCTGGCAGAGGACCTCGCTGAGCTTCCCGTCCTCCCATTCGAAGACGTAGCAGGGGGTCTCGCACTCCAGGCAGATCAGATACTCGGGGCTCGCCATGGCCGGCCTCCAGTCGGGAAGAGCAGCGCTCGGGAGGATTCTAGCCGGAAGCGCTGGATCGCCGCGGCGAGAGCCCCCGGGCATTCCATGTGGATGGCGTGGCCGCAATTCGGGAGGATCTCCAGGCGGGAGCGGGGGATGGCCGCCGCCATGGCGCGCGCGGTCTCCGCGGTGAACAGCCCGTCGTGCTCGGCCCAGATCAGCGCCGTGGGCATGGAGAGGGAGCGTAAGTCCGCGTCGTTGAAGGTATCGGCCTCGGAGAGCCCCGCGAGCACGTTGCGCACCGCCTTCGAGGTATAGGCCTTGAGGAAGGTGGCCTTGGACAGCCGCATCAGCCAGGGGACGCGGACGAACAGCGCCTTGTAGAGG
>QHVW01000468.1 GCA_003223675.1 Acidobacteriota bacterium | reverse complement strand
CCCTGACGGTAGTAGGCGGGCGATTCCACCGCGCAGGCCGACAGCGCCAGCCCGCCCGCGAGAAGCAGGGTGAGCCTGAAGCCCCGCCCCGAGATCCGATTCCTTGTGCTCGTCATCCCACACCTCCTCGGCAGGAACCGGTTCAAGGCGTGTGCCAGTCCCCTCACTCCCCAACCCCTCTCTCCCATCCCTCCGCCCACCCCTGCCGGGGAGAGAGGGGCTTAAGACGCTCTTCGGCTAACTTTCTCCCTCTTCTCCCCGGCAGGGTGGGTGGAGGGATGGGAGAAGAGGGCCGGGGTGATGAGGGGCTTACCGCCGTTCCCGGATCTCCCGGATCTCCAGCGCCGTGCCGCCACAGGAGGAGGAGCCGGAGAGGACGCCGGTCACGCGCACCCGCTCGCCGTTGTGGAAGCCCCGCAGATCGCCGGCCAGATCGTACGACGCGCCGTTGCGGTCGCGGACGGACGGGCAGGAGCTGTTGAAGTCGAGCGTGCCCTCCACCGTGATCGGCTGGCTGTCGTCGTTCTGGTCGTACCCC
Source organism: Acidobacteriota bacterium (assembly GCA_003223675.1). GTDB lineage: Bacteria > Acidobacteriota > Thermoanaerobaculia > Multivoradales > UBA5704 > DATARR01. Next base: position 2,990 of record QHVW01000468.1, on the reverse strand, counting down.
GGGTTGTCGTATTGGCCGTTCGGCTCGGACTGGGGCGGCGGCGGCTGACCCGGGCCGTTCGGACCGTACTGATCGTTCGGGGCGTACTGCGGCGGTGGTGGCTGGTCCGGGCCGTTTTGATCGTACGGCGGAGCGTACTGGCCGTTGGGCCCGTTGGGCGGCGCATAGCGGTCGCGGTCGCCATGGCGTCCGTAGCGGTCAGAGCGGCCGCCATACTGCTGCATGTAGGAGTAGCGGTCGGAGTACCACCCGCCGCGGTCGCGGTTGCGCTCGAGGAAGCGCACGAAATCGCCATCCCGCCGCGCGTCGAAGTAGGCCGCGCGGTGGCCGCCGCCGTTCCACACCGTCCGCACGTCCAACACCTCCAGCGTCGGCCCGTCGTTTCCGCAGTCGCTCCGGCTCAGAGTGTGCTCGCGCACCGTGACGTGGTCCCCCGGACGCAGGCCGTCCGTGTCACCCAAGAGATAGAAGGTCCGGCGCTGGTGGTCGCGCAGGACCAGGCAGCGCCCCCGGTCCGCGGTAATGAAGCCGTCCATGGTGCCCTGCGATCCGTAGCCCCCGCGGTAGGAATACGGGGGCGGATAGCCGGGGCGGTACTGCGCGGACGCGGGCAGCGCCAGCGCCGCGAGGAGAGGGACGACCCCAAGGAGCTTCGCCACCCGCAGCCTCACGGCCTCACCTCCTGGCTGTAATAGCCTCCCCGGTAGGGGTAGCGGTGGTGTCGGTGGTGCGGGTCGACGATGATGCACGACGAGAGGGTCACGCAGGTCGCAAGGAGCAGGGCGAGCCCGACGCCCCTCTTGAGATTTCGTTGGATCGCGGTCTTCATGGCTGAATCTCCTGGTCGTTGATGGAAAGGTCCCATTCTGGCGGGCCTTTCTCGCCATCATTAACTACAAGAGCCGTGCCATGAGACCAAATGATTGAAAAGAAAGGGGGATCTATATTCCTGGAATCCCGCGGCCCGTAAAACGTCCTCTCCAGATGACGACTTTGGAGAGCCTTTTCTCGGGGCGCGGGGCCGTCCTCGATTCTGATACCCTCCGGGCCATGACCACGCAGACCACGACCACGACGATCCGCATCGCCCACAGCCCCGATTCGGACGATGCGTTCATGTTCTATGCCCTGACCCAGGGGGTCCTCGACGTCGAGGGATTGGAGATCCGGCACGCCCTGCAGGACATCGAGAGCCTGAACCAGGCGGCCTTCCAGGGGACCTACGAGATCACCGCGCTCTCCTTCCACGCCTACGCCCACCTCGCCGATCGTTACCAGATCATGCCCTCGGGCGCCAGCTTCGGCGACGGCTACGGCCCGATCGTGGTCGCGCGCGAGCCCTATGGCCGGGCCGACCTGCCGGGGCTCAAGGTGGCGATCCCCGGCGAGCTGACCACCGCCCATCTCGCTCTCCGTCTCTGGCAGCCCCAGGTGACGACGCACATCGTGCCGTTCGACCAGATCCTCGACGTGGTGCTCGAAGGCAAGGCGGACGCCGGGGTGGTGATCCACGAGGGGCAGCTCACCTACGGCGACCTGGGGCTGCGCAAGGTGGTCGATCTCGGAGAGTGGTGGAAGGGGGAGACCGGCCTGCCGCTGCCGCTGGGGGGCAACGGCATCCGGCGCGATCTGGACGAGGATCTCAAACGCCGTCTCTGCCGATTGCTGACGGAGAGCATCAACTATGGTCTGGATCACCGGCAGGAGGCGCTCGGCTACGCCACCCGCTACGCCCGCGGCCTGGAGGACGATCCCGTGCGCTCGGACCGCTTCGTCGGCATGTACGTCAACGACTGGACCCGCGATTACGGCGAGGCCGGCCGCCGCGCCGTGCAGCTCCTGATGGACCGCGGCTACGAGGCGGGCGTCCTGCCGCGGCGGATCGAAGCCGAATTCGTCGAGATCTGATGGATCGCCCCGCCGCCCTCGTCTTCGATCTCGACGGCACCCTGATCGACTCCCGCCGCGACATCACCACCGCCATCAACCGGACCCGGGCGGAGCTGGGCCTCCCCGCCATCCCGCTGGAGGCGGTGGTGACGATGGTGGGGGAGGGGGCGCGGCTGCTGGTCGAGCGGGCGCTCGGCCCCGGCTTCTCCCCCGAGCAGGTCGATCAAGCCCTGGAACGCTATCTCGGCTTTTACTGGGAGGTCTGCCTGGAGCAGACCCAGCCGTATCCGGGGATCGGGGAGATGCTGGTCCGTCTCCGGGAGCGCTATCCGCTCGCTCTGCTGAGCAACAAGGGGGAGGCGCTCTCGCGCCGGGTCCTCGACGGCCTGGGGCTGACCTCCTTCTTCCGCGAGATCCTGGGCGGGGACAGCCTCCCCACCCGCAAGCCCGATCCCACGGGCCTGCGCGTCCTGGCCGAAAGACTCGGCCTCCCCGTCGAGCGCCTGATGCTGGTGGGGGACACCTGGATCGACGCCGAGACCGCCCACAACGCCGGCTGCGCCTTCGCTCTCGTCGGATGGGGCTTCCCCCGTCCCCCGAGCCTGGACGCCGTGCAGGCGGACCTCAAGGTGGCGAGGGCGGAGGAACTGGTGGCGGCGTTGGGTTGAGCCCCCCTGGGACCGCCGGCGTCCTCGCCGGCCTCTAGCCAGATTCTTTTAAAAAAGCGGAGTTAGAAGGCCGGCGAGGACGCCGGCGGTCCCAGGGAGGGCTCAACCTCCCCTCACCGCCCCACCCCCAGCGGCACCTTGATCGTGCACATCGCCGCCAGCACCGCCAGCAGGAGCACATACTGAAAAATCGCCTTGCGGTCCCCCACGGCGGGAGCGTCCTTGCCGAAGGCGCGGAAGGCGGCGACGGCGAGGAGGAGGATCAGCAGCCCTTCGCGCGTCCAGGCCCAGAGGGCGGCCATGGCGAGGGCGGCGGCGATCCGCTGGGGACGCGAGAGGGCGTGGAAGGCGCGGCCGCCGTCGAGCTGCCAGAAGGGGAGCAGGTTGAAGAGGTTCACCCAGGCCCCCCAGCGGGCGACGGCGGCGAGCAGC
>QHVW01000469.1 GCA_003223675.1 Acidobacteriota bacterium | reverse complement strand
CAGGCGTCCCGGTGATCGTCCCCCCTCCAGACGGCGTCGACCGACAGCACCTCCAGCGTCGGCGCGTCGATGCCGCAGGCGCGGCCGCCCACCGCGCGCTCGCTGAGGGCGGCGTGGTCCCCCGGCCGCAGGGCGCGTACGTTGCCCGTCAGCCCGAAGACCTGGTTGGTCTCATGATCGCGGATCGTGGGGCAGCGCCCCTCGAAGGTGAT
>QHVW01000467.1 GCA_003223675.1 Acidobacteriota bacterium | reverse complement strand
GATGCCGAGCTGCCGCAGCGCCGCCACGTGCCCCATCTCATGGATGTAGAGCGAGAGGATGAGGCCGACCGCGAAGGGCCAGCCGAAGACGGCCCAGTAGACGCCGAGCGACAGCGCCATCGAGAACAGGGTGCCCGCGTTGGTGAAGCCCAGCAGCAGGAGCTTCCCCTTGGTGAGCACCAGGAGCAGCAGGGTCTTGAGCTTCCAGACGAGCAGCCCCAGCGTGGCGAGCACGCCGCCGCCCTTCTTCCAGCGCCCATCCTTCTCGCCGGGAG
>QHVW01001070.1 GCA_003223675.1 Acidobacteriota bacterium | reverse complement strand
GGGGTGGTCTCGAAGTCGCTCCTCGGCAAGGCCCACACCGTGATGGCCGAGGGGGGCGTGGCCGCGGCCCTGTCCAACGTGGACGACCGGGACAACTGGCGGGTTCACTTCTCGGACACGATGCGGGGCGGCCAGTATCTGAATCATCCGCGGATGGCCGAGATCCACGCCAAGGAGGCGCCGGACCGGGTGCGCGAGCTGGAGACCTGGGGCGCGATGTTCGACCGCACCAAGGACGGCCGCATCCTGCAGCGCAATTTCGGGGGGCATCGCTACCCCCGGCTCGCTCACGTGGGCGACCGCACCGGCCTGGAGTTGATCCGCACGCTCCAGGACCACGGCATCCACCAGGGAATCGAATTCCAGATGGAGCACACGGTCGCCACGCTGCTCAAGGACGGCGGCCGGATCGCCGGCGCCTTCGGCTACGACCGGGAGCGCGGGCGCTGCGTGGTCTGGGAGGCGAAAGCCGTGGTGCTCGCCACGGGGGGCATCGGCCGCGCCTTCTCGGTGACCAGCAACAGTTGGGAGTACACGGGCGATGGCCACGCCCTGGCCTATGACGCCGGCGCCGAGCTGATCGACATGGAGTTCGTGCAGTTCCACCCCACCGGCATGGTCTGGCCGCCCAGCGTGCTCGGGATCCTGGTGACCGAGGGGGTGCGCGGCGAGGGGGGCGTGCTGCGCAACAAGGAGGGGCGGCGCTTCATGTTCGACGACATCCCGGCGAACTACAAGGAGCAGACCGCCGACAACGAGGAGGAGGGGTGGCGCTACTGCCAGGGGGACAAGAACGCCCGCCGCCCCCCGGAGCTGCTCACCCGCGACCACGTGGCGCGCTGCATCGTG
>QHVW01000466.1 GCA_003223675.1 Acidobacteriota bacterium | reverse complement strand
GTCGCAAAATGCGACCTCAAACGCCGCCGCCTCGCGCCACCCTGGCCGGCGCGACGATGAGCCCCTCCCGCAACACCCGCTCGCCGGGGTCCACCACCGGTGGCAGGCCGACGATGCCGGCGGGAAGGCCGTCGGCGTGGAGGCAGGCTTCGGCGGCCAGGGCGCAGAGCATGGCGTCGACGTGGTCGGGACGGGTGACGGGCTCATCGCAGGCGTAGCCGGTGTCGCGCAGGCGGCTCCAGACGAAGTCGACGTAGGCCGCGGGCTCCCGGCGCTTGGAGGGCGGGCGCTCTCCCCAGAGCTGGAGGAGGACGTAGCGGGGGTAGGTCTCGAAAACGGTCCCCTCGCCGTCCGGGATGGGGACGAGGCCGAGGATCGAGGCCAGCTCGCGCTCGTGGATCGCCCAGAAGAGCTCGACGCCGGCTTCGACGAACGGCCGGTAGAGCCGCCATTCCGCCAGCTCGGCGCGGGTGCGCGGCAGGACCTTGGTGGGCGCGTTCGCCTGGAGATCCGCCTGGCGGGAGCGCTCTCCCGGACGGGGCAACCCCTGCGGCGCGTCGATGCCGGTGAAGGCCGGCGGCCAGCCGCCCGGCGAGGGAGGAAGGGGACGCGCGGGGCTGGCGAGGTACTCGTCGAGCACGAATTGGCCGTCCTCCAGCCAGGCCACGTAGCTCGGGCTGCGGAAGGAGCCGAGGTCGATGCCGCAGAGGAGGGACATAGGGGAGGATGAGGATACAATCCCCCCGTCCAATTTCTTCGGAGGGGAGCCCATGATCAGCTTCAACGCGTACAAAGTGATTCACATCCTGGGGGTGCTGTTCGTCTTCGCCTCGCTGGGAGCGTTGATTCTCGCGTCCCGGGACGGAGCGTGGGGAGGGAGGGGACGCAAGCTCGCGGGGATGACGCATGGGATCGCCCTGCTCGTCGTGCTGATCGCGGGGTTCGGCGCCATGGCCCGGCTCGGGATGCCGAACCCGGCGCACTGGCCGCTCTGGGTGTGGATCAAGGCGCTGATCTGGCTCATCCTGGGCGGGATCATCGTGCTGATCCGCCGCGCTCCCCAGCTCTCCACCCTGCTCTGGTGGCTGCTCCCCCTGCTGGGCGCGGTGGCGGCCTGGGCGGCGATCTACAAGCCGGCGTGAGGCCCCCTCATCACCCCGGCCCTCTTCTCCCAGCCCTCCGCCCACCCCACCGGGGAGAAGAGGGAGAACGGCCGCGGGAGGTTTTCGTAGGGGCGGCCCTGTGTGGCCGCCCTGTTCCGAAGGCCGCCACCGCCCAGGGCGGCCACACAGGGCCGCCCCTACATACCCCCTCCCTATTTTCAGAACAGAGGGCTGGAGTGAGGGCCTACCGCCGCGCCCGCTCCTGGAGCTCTTCGAATTCCTCGTGGAAGCCGCGGACGATGACCTCCGGGTCCGGGACCAGTCCGGCGTCGCTGGCGAGGCCCATGCGGACGTGGCCGGCGTAGCTGAAGATGCTGATTCCGAGCCCCAGGTGCCCGGACTGTGGGACCCAGAAGAAGATCTCCCGGATCGGCTTTCCCGCCAGGTGAAGCACCTCCCGCGGGCCCGGCACGTTGGTCATCACCGCGGTCGCCTTGGAGCCGAAGATGGTCACCGCCATCTTCTGCAGGGCGAGCGGTGACATCCCCAGGAGCTTCAGGATGGCGAACACCACCACCGGCTCGGCCGAGCGCTTCAAGGCCTGCGCGTTCTCGTGGAGCGCCTGCAGCCGCTCCACCGGGTCCTCAATCCCGATCGGCAGGGAGAGGAAGATCAACCCGAACTGGTTGCCCAGGTCCGCCATGTCGTCCAGCGACCGCAGGTTGACCGGCATCGCCGCCCGGAAGGTCACGCCGTTCGCCCGCTCCCCCCGGTGGCCGAGGTAGCGCCGCAAGCCGCCCGTCATCGCCGAGAGGAGGACGTCGTTGAGGGTGGCGTTGAGGGCGCGGCCGACCTCCTTGACGTCGTCGATCGTGATCGGCTCGGACCAGGCGACGCGCTTCGGCACGCCGAGCGGTCCCTTGAGGACGGTCGACGGATCGGGCAGGCGGAGGACCAGACGGCTGAAGGCGGCCGTCGAGGCCACGCCGGTGACCAGGGTGCCCATCGAGCGGAACGCCTCGGCCGACTGCTGCATCAGGCGCATGCCGTCGGGCATGATGCGCTCGGCGAGCTGCCGGGCGGCCACGGTCCCTTGCGGAGCCTCGCGGAAGAGGTCGGTGAACGGGCTGTCGCGCTCGTCGTAGGTGTCGGTCCTGCCGCTCCCGTCCGGCTCCAGGTCGGTCAGCGACAGCAGCACCAGGAGGAGGGCCATGCCGTCGCCGATGCAGTGGTGGAGGCGCCCCATGAGGACGCACCCCTGCCCCTTGTACCCTTCGAGCAGACAGAAGCTCCAGAGCGGGCGCTTGAGGTCGAGCGGCTCGCTCATCAGGCTGCTGATGATCTCGCGCAGGACGTTGTCGTCGCCGGGACGCGGCAGCTCCATGCGCAGGAGGTGGTGATCGAGATCGAATTCCGGGTCCTCTTCCCAGAAGGGGTCGCCGTCGACGTGGATGATGTGCTGCCGGAAGCGGCGGATGGAGAGGAGCCGGCGCCGGAACATGGCCTTGAGCCGGTCGAAGGAGACCGGCTCGTCCATCACCAGGACGCCGTTGATGATCATGAGGTTGGACGGCTCGTCCATCCGCAACCAGGCATGATCGACAGGGGACAGCGGCTCCCGCAGGGTGTCGGGATCTTCCGGAGCTTTCACGGCGATTCCTCCCTAGGCTTGGAGATGTGGAGTTTACACCCCCCACCCCGGTCTATCATCCCCTCATGCCCACCCAGACGCACACCTTCGTCGCCGTCGCTTTCGTCGAGAACCTCTCGCTCAAGGAGATCTCCGCCGCGTTTCCGGAGGCGCGGGGAGGCGCGCACGAGCGGCGGCTGACGCGGGCGGAGGGGGGCGAGGTCTTCCTGTATCCGTTCGGGGTCGTGGTCTTCCGGGATGTGCCGCGGGAGGGGCGCGAGGCGGAGCTCGCCCGTCTCCACGCGGCCCGTCCGGGGCTGACCACACAGGTGGTGCGGGAGGATTTCACGGTGCGCGAGGAGGAGGGCGCGAGCATCCAGCTCACCGGCGGAGCGCTCACGGTGGACCGGCTCACCCCGGAACGAGCCGCGATCGTGGCGCAGACGGTCGCCCAGAGCGCCGCCATGGAGTATTACGAACGGATCGTCGAGGACCTCTTTGCCCGCACGGGCAACCTCGTCTCCCGCCTGGAGACCCGGGGGACCGTCCCTCTGCGCGTGCGCCCGCTCCACCGCTTCATCGGCGAGGCGATCAGCACGCGCAACGAGGTCCTCTCCGTCCTCCACCTCCTCGACAAGCCCGACGCCGTCTGGGACGATCCCGCGATGGACCGCATCTACGAGGACCTGCGCGGCGAATTCGATCTCGCGGATCGCTATCAGGCCCTCGAGTCGAAGCTGCGCGGCGTCCAGGAGTCCCTGGAGCTGGTGCTCGACGTCGCCCGCGACCGCCGGCTGGTGCTGCTCGAGGTGGCGATCGTGCTCCTGATCGTGATGGAGCTGCTGTTGAGCCTGGTGCGGCTGGGGTGATCTCGTACCCAGCTCTCGCGACAACGGCTCGGGATTGCGGTACGGCGGGCGATTCTGGTATTCTTATCTGGCGAGGAGGTGAAGACGATGGCAGATCCGAAATCGAAACCCCCTGAAGAGCCGGAAGACCAGCAGCCGGTACGGCGACGTGTCCTTGTTCGGAAGCTGGACATCGAAGCCCTTCATCAGCCTCAAGGCCCTGACTCCGGTCTCAACGCCGTCATGGGTAAGTGGCCTGGGGACGAAAGCGATGAAGAAATCCTCGCTCTCCTTGAAGAAATGTCTTGACGACCTCACGCCTTCTGCTCCTGGACACCAACATCTTGATCCAACTGGTCCGGGAAAACCGGACTGGGAGGGTCATTGACTTCCGATATCAACTCCGCAGCCGCCCGGAAAAACCACTGATCTCCATTGTCACAGTGGGTGAAGGCTTGGCATTCTCCAAACGGCTGAGCTGGGGAGCGGCGAAGATCGCCGCTCTGGAGGAATTATTTGAGGACTTTG
>QHVW01001069.1:1228-3382 GCA_003223675.1 Acidobacteriota bacterium | reverse complement strand
TACAACACGATCTCCCTGCGCCATCTCCTGCCGGTGGGCGGCGAGGACCTCGACCGCGTCCAGGGGGACGTCCTGCTGACCCTGGCGACCGACCAGGAGGCCCCCGTCCACCTGCTCGGCGAGCCCGAGGCGCGCCCTCCGAAGCCGGGCGAGGTCATCTATAGGGACGACCTCGGCACCCTCTGCCGCCGCTGGAACTGGAAGGAGGCCGAGCGGACCAAGCTGACGGCGGAGACCCGGAACGCCTTCCTGGTGATCGAGGGGTTGCCCCCCGTCGGCCGCGATCTCGTGGAGCAGGCTGCGGGTGAGCTCGGGCGCCTGGTCCGCGAGCATTGCGGCGGGGAGGTCACGGTGGCGCTGATCGATCGCGACCACCCGAGTGCGCCGCTCGCCTAGAATCCCCCCTCCATGAAGGACGCCGTCCGCTACCGCCACGGGCTCGTCTGCGGCCGGTTCTATCCGCCGCACGAGGGGCATCACCGGCTGATCGAGACCGCCGCCGCCCGGTGCGACCGGGTCACCGTGGCCGTGCTCGCCTCCCCGGAGGAATCGATCCCGCTCGCCAGCCGCGTGGCCTGGATGCGGTCCGCTCACGCCGGCCAGCTCTCCGTGCGGGTCGTGGGGGACCGCGGCGACCGGCCGTTCGACCCGGCGCTGATCGAGGCGGCGGTCGCCCGCGCCACCATCGAGGACCGCCTCCCGCCGCCCGCCGCCCGCGTGGACGCCGTCTTCAGCGCCGGGCCGGACGGCGGTGATCTCTGCCGCCGCCTGGGGGCGACGCACGTGCGGGTGGACCCCGAGCGGATGGGCGCCCCCATCCGGAGCGCCGACGTGCGCGCCGGCGTGGTGGGGCACTGGCGCTGGCTGCGCCCGCCGGTGCGCGTGGGCCTGGCCCGGCGGGTCGTCGCGATCGGCTCCGAGTCCACCGGGACCACCACGATCTCCCGCGAGATCGCCGCCGCCCTCGCCGCCCGGGGAGGGGTCTGGGCCACGACGCGCTGGGTGGCGGAGCACGGCCGAGCTTACACGGAAGAGAAGCTGGCGGCGCTCGCCGCCCAGGCCGCCGCCGGGGGCCGGAAGCCGCCCACCATGGAGGATCTCCGTTGGACGGACGGCGACTTCCTGTCCATCGCCGAGCGCCAGAACGCGGACGAGGACGTGGCCGCCGCCGCGGGATCGCCCGTGCTCGTCTGCGACACCGACGCCTTCGCCACCGGCGTCTGGTACGAGCGCTACCTGGGATCGCGCCACCCCGGGGTCGAGGCGATCGCCGACCGCTGCCGGCACGACCTCTACCTGCTGACCGATCACATCGGCGTCCCCTTCGAGCAGGACGGGCTGCGCGACGGCGAGCACCTGCGCCCCTGGATGACCCGGCGCCTCATCGGGCGGATGGACGAGACCGGACGCCCCTGGATCGCCCTGCGCGGCTCCCGGACCGAGCGCTTCGCTCAAGGTCTGGATGCCGTCGACCGCCTGGTGGCGGAGGGGTGGCGGCTCGCCGAGCCGCTCAGCGCAGCTTGATCTGCTTGATCTGTTTGCCGTCGGCGCCGAAGACTACGGGAACGCGAGCCACCGCTTGCCGCAGCAGTCCCGCGAAACTGTCGTCCTGAATCTCCGGTGGCTCTCCCAGATCCCAGACGCGGGCGGTGTTGTCGGCGCCGGTCGTCACCAGGCGCCGGCCGTCCGGGCTGAAGGCGGCTCCCAGGACTGCGCCGGTATGTCCCCGCAGAACCATCACCCCCTGGCTCGCCGAGACGTCCCAGATGCGGGCGGTGCCGTCGGTGCTAGTCGTAGCCAGCCTGCCGCCATCCGGGCTGAAGACGGCGCTCAGGACACGATCCGTGTGACCGTGCAGCACGGCTCTCGGCGCTCCCGTTTTGAGATCCCACAGTGTCGGAGCGAGACTGTCCCCCCGCGTGATGAGCAGGAGATCGCCGTCCGGGCTAAAGACGACGAGCTTGAGCGGCTCAGTCTGCCTGGGCACGCTTCCTCGCCATAGGAGGAAGCCCCCAGGGGAGCTCACATCCCAGACGTCGATCTCAGACTCCCCGGTGACCACGGCCAGATGGCTGCCGTCCAGGCTGAAGATCAGACGGGTGACCTTCCCGCTCGGCGTCAGCTCTGGCCCAGACGAACGTTGACCGCGCAGGT
>QHVW01001069.1:0-1111 GCA_003223675.1 Acidobacteriota bacterium | reverse complement strand
CATCGATTCGATCTTTCCCGGAGCTCCAGAGCTGAGATCCCACTTCGCCACTTGGCCGTAATCTGTCAGGGTGAGGGCCTGGCGACCATCTGGGGTGAACGCCGCTCTGGTGACGAGGCCGTCGGCTCTGAGCGTTCCCTCGAGGCGGAGCGGCTCCAGACCCCACAGGGTCGCGCCTCCGGCGCCGGCGGTCAGCACGCGGGCGCCATCCGGAGAAAAGAGCGCCAGATTCAGCTTGCCGTCATTCTTGAGCACGGCGCGGGCGCGGGAAGCCCGGATCGCGTCTTTCAGCACGCTCTTCGTAACCTCCGTATCGGCCACGTTGGCGGCCTCGATGGCGTACCTCAGGCCCGTGGAAGGCTGAGCTTGCAGGCTCTCCTGAGCCACCTTGGCCAATTTCTCGGACCGCTCCTTCTGTACCCAGTCCCAGGCCGCGAGGCTGCCGCCGATCAGGCCCACCGCCAGGACCGCCGCCGTGGAGCTCCTCTTGATCCACCGCGAGCGCCGCTCGCGGGAGCGAGCCGCTTTCAGGTAACGGATCGCCGACCGGCTGCGGGCCGGGGCCGGCGCGAAGTAGGCGAGTTGGGGGCCGCTGGGGAGCCCGTCCGCGGGCTCTCCCGCGTTGGTCCACGCGAGAGCGGCCGACTCGAGCTCCTCGCGCCGCCGCAGCGCATCGCGCCCCTGATCCACCCAGGCGGCGAGGCGCGGCCAGGCAGCGAGCAGGGCGTCGCGGGCCAGCTCCACCCGGTCACCCGAGAGGGTGACGACCTGGGCCGCGATCAGCCTGCGCAGCACCTCCTTAGTGCCGGGACCGCCACCCGCCGCGGCGACCACCTCGTCGCACAGCAGGCTCTGGCGGACGCCCTGGGCCGTGACCAGTTGCAGGAGCAGCGCCCGCGCCCGCTTCTGATCGTCCTCCGGCAGGCCCGCGAAGAACCGCTCGGCGCTCTCGGCGAGCACGCCGTCGATCCCGCCGAGCCGGTCGTAGGCCTCATGGGTCAGAAGGTTGCCGGAGCGGCTCTCCCAGAGGCGGGAGAGCAACAACCCGAGAAGGGCGGCCGACGGTGGGCCCGGCCGCAGGTCGCGCAGGATGCGCTCGGCCAGACCGCTC
>QHVW01000172.1 GCA_003223675.1 Acidobacteriota bacterium | reverse complement strand
TACTCGTCCGAAGGCGAGGCCGTCTGGTAGATGCCGCCCGAGAGACTGGTGAATTCGCGGAACGTGGCGTCGGGGGCGATCAGCCAGACGTGGGTATCATTGTTGAGGGCGGGATCGAGGACGATCCGCTGAGCGTAGTCGTGCGACCAGTAGCGGCCGAGGATGGTGTTCCAGGCCGCCGAGCCGGCGAAGCCGGGGCCGCCCGCGCCGCCCGCGGCATAGCGCAGCATGGCGCCCGGCCCGGAGTCGCCGGGAGCGCCCACGCCACCCTTGCCGGCCGGGCTGCCGCCGCCGTGGCCGGCGAGCTTGCAGGCTTTGCATTCGTCGCAGACCCACTTGCGGGGGACCGGGCAGCCGAGCG
>QHVW01000171.1:22289-23917 GCA_003223675.1 Acidobacteriota bacterium | reverse complement strand
CAGCGTGTCGCCGAAGTCGCCCGTGTACTGGGAGCCGGTGATGCCGCAGATGGAGATCTGGCCGCAGCTCGGATCGAAACGCGGCGCGCAGCTCGCCGGCGGCGTACCCTGGAACCAGTAGACCTGCGGCGTGGGCGCGCCGAAGGAGCCACCGGCGATGGCGATGTTCTGCAGGTTGCCGGGGAATTCCAGCGGCACCCGGACGCGGACCGAGCAGGTCGTGCTCTTGGGGTCACAGCTCGGGTTGACTTTCTCGATCACCGGCCCGGTGCTCTTCGCCTTTTCGCACTTGAAGGTGTCCGAGCAGGTGGCCGTCGAGGTGCTGGTGCCCGCGAGGTTGTCATAGCGCACGTCCCAGCCCGTGCCGTTGGCGCAGACCGGCTGCGCGGCGGCGGGGCGGGCGAGGACAGCCGCGGCCAGGATCAGAAATGAAGCAGAAAGGACAGTGAATCGCGGGCGAAAGCTGACACTCATAATGGTCTCCAAAGCACACCGGCGCTGCGCGGCCGGTGGCGCGGCTCGTTGACGAAAAGCTCCTCCCGGAATCATAGGGTCGAGGAGCTCCCGGCGGTACGCTAGGAGCCCAAGAGAGCAAGATCTTGATAGTTCGATGGGGAAATTGTTCGGTAGCTCTAACGCCACAGCTTGGGGAGGTCGCGCTTTTCAAAACAGAAACGCATCATACCCCCAATGCCTCCTCCGCCTGATCCAGCTCTCCCGAGAGGAAGTCCTCCCCGTGCCGCTCGCGCAGAAAGGAAAGAAACTCCTTCAGCGCCTTTCTCTGCGGGAGGTCGAGAGCTCCGATCCGGGACTGAAAGTAGCTCAGAAGCCCTGGATCGCCCGGTCGCGCCAAAGCCCACACCACGACCATGGGGATCAGGTCGGCCCGCTCGTAATCGAGCACGGAGGCGCGGACGTACGCCGGCAGAAAGAAGCGGAAGGCTTCCGGTGTGAAGAGTGCCAGAGAGTCCGCCTCCCCCGCGAGATCCGCGGGCGACAGGCTGCGCCAATGCCGCCCGCGGAACTTGGCCTGGACCTGATTGCGCTCGAGGTCATAGCCGGAGCTATCCGGTACGAGGTGCTCGTCGTCCGGGACCGGCAGATCTCCGAAGGCGGCTTCGAGCCTTTCCAACAACAGGGCCGCGATCTTGTCGGTTGTCATGGCGCGATGGTCTCGCAACTTGCCTTCAGTGTTTCCCTCCGGTCATCAGGTCGAGGCAATTCAAGGCCGCCCTCCGCGCATCGTCCTGCTGCTGGCGGTGCCCTGGGTCGCCGCCATTGTAGCAGCGCTGGTTGACCTCCTTCCTCGCATAATAGCACTCCATATTTTTGTTGAAATTATCCTGGAGCTCTTTGGGCGACATTCCAGGGGTGCAGCGCCTGGGCTGCTTGCAGATCCGATCCACCGCGTCCTGGAGAATGCGGTGCTCGGCCTGGTCGCAGTTCCCGCACTTGGGCTTGCAACGCGGATCGGTCAGATCGTCGAAACCCTTTCCGCCCGCCGGTCTGGGGTCGAAGAAAAGCTCATCGAGGATGACGGTGAGCCCCGCAGTGATCGCCGTGCCCAGGCCGATCCCCGCGATCGGCGTCGGCGCGCAGGTGGGCGGCGGGACGGTGGGAGGCGGCAA
>QHVW01000171.1:0-22157 GCA_003223675.1 Acidobacteriota bacterium | reverse complement strand
GAAGGCGCAGGAAGAGACCCGCGGCCCCGGCATCGTTCCAGCCCGCGCCGAAAGGCTCGAAACCTCCCTGCCAACGGGTGGCTCCCGAGGTGTCCGTCGCCAGGACAGGGGTCCCCAGATGGTCCGTCGTCAGATACGTGAGAGATGTTGTCAGCGTGGGGCTTCCAGACGCCGGGGTGGAAAGGCGCTTCTCATAGGTGGCGACCGGCCGGCCGGCGAAATAGAAGACATCGGAGTCGCTGCGGATCTCCGGCTGGTTGCGGGGCGCGGACGGCGATCGGTGCTGCAGGTCCGCGCGATGGAGGAGGGTCCCTTGCGAATCGTAGGTCGCCAGAGCCTCACGGTCGGGAGTCGCGCTGCCGGCATAGGAGAAGAAAGAAGAATTCGCGAGAAACTCACGGCTGTCGTACGTAAGCTGGGCAAGGCCGGTGGTGCTGGATTCCGTGCGCTGCTGGGACAACCTGCGGCCGGAGTCGTAGGTCAGACGCAGCTTTGTGGACCCCTCGGAGCGGAACGTGAGGTCCCCCGCGGGATCATAGAAAAAGTCCGTGTTGCCGCTGGCGCCGGTGATCTGGGCGAGCCGTGAGGAGCTTCCGCCCGCGGCATTGGGGGTATAGCTGTAAGCCCGCGTGACGCTGTCCCGGGTCTCGCTGAGCCGGTCGCCGCTCTTGTTGTAGGTCCAGTTGCGCGTCCCCCAGGGGCCGTTGCCCTGGGTGAGGAAGTACTGCGCGTCCTGATAGCCGAAGGCACGGGACCCGCTGCCGTTGAGGTTGTCGGTGATCCCGGTGACGTTGCCGAGGGCATCCGTCGCGTACGTCCAGTCGAGCCGGCCAGGCGCCGAGATCGAGCTCGGGAAATACCGCTGATTGAAGCCGCGGATCTCGGTAAGGCCGTTGCCTAGAGTCAGCGAGCTCAAGGGTCCGAACGCTTTGTAGGCGGAGCCGGAGACCAGGGCCTGGACAGGACCGACGCCGTCCCGCATCGTCAGGGTCGCCGGCCGGTCAGCGAAGTCGAAGGTGAGCTCCGCGCTGACGTTCCCCGGATACCCCAGGATGTTGCGGTTGCCGTTCTTGTCATAGCTGTAGGTCAGCCCGCCTTCCTGGAGAAGGCGGCCGAACCGATCATAGCTGTAGGTGGTGATCTGGCCGTTCCGGGTGACGGCCGTCAGACGGTCCTTGGAGAAGGGGATCGCCGGATCGTCGTAGGTGTAGGTGATGTCCAGACTGTTTTCCGGATAATCGGCGAGCACCACGCGGTCCAGAGCGTCCATGGTCTGGGTGACGGTCACGTTGCGGGCATCGGTCCGGCTGACCTGGGCCCCATGCTCGTTGTAGGTGTAGACGGTGGTGCCCGACGTCTCGGAGACCTCGCGCGTCAACAGGTCGCGATCACTGTAGGCGAAGCTGGTCACCGTGCCGTTGGGATCGGTCGTCTGGAGCAGGTGATCCTGCGCGTCGTAGGCATAGCGGGTGACCGCCGTGCCGCCACCGCTCCCGCCCCACGGCTGCGTGACCGAGGTGACCCGGCTCAGGACGTCGTAGGTGTAGAGCTGCGTCGGCTGGCTGGTCTGGCCGGCGCTCGGATGATTGGCGTCCCAGACCCGCTCCGGCTGGCCCTCGCAGTCGTAGGCATACTCCGTGACGGTGCCGTCCGAATGGATGACCTTGTCGAGGTGGCAGCGGGTGGAATAGACGAAATCGCTCGCCCAGTCGGTGATCCAGGCGGAGCCGCTCCAGTGCTGGCGCTCCTCGTGAAGGTGATTACCGGAGCCGTCCAGGGTGTAGACGGCCCGCTCGCCCGGCGTGCTGGCGCTGGGCTTGCGCTCGACCGAGATCAGGCGGCCGACGGTGTCGTAGCCGTACTCGACGACGTTGCCCATCGGCAGCGTCGTACGGAGCAGGTCGCCGAAGGCGTTGTAAGCCCTGGTGGTGACGAGGTCCTCGGCGGAGGTGGCCCCACGCTGCGCGATGGCCGTCACGCGGTTGAGCGCGTCGTGGGTGGTCTCGGTGGAGACGCCGTTCGGATCCACCATGGTCGTCATCCGGTTGAACGCGTCGTAGGAGAAGCTGGTCTGACCGATCAGCGGCTCGGTGCGGGCCAGGGGCAGCAGATTGCCGCGCGACGCGTCGTAGGTATAGCTGGTGACGTCCTGGGTGCCATAGCCCGGCGGGTCGATGCTGAGGGGGCGCCCGGCGGCGTTGAAGGTGGTGGTCGTCTGATAGCTGAAGGCGCTGCCGGTCTCGACGCCGGTCAACGTCTTGCTGGTCTCGTCCCCCGTGCCGTTATAGACGCTGATGGTCGCCTGCACCCCGGTGCCGGAAGTCGAGGGCCTCTCCACCCGCGTCGCCAGGGCCGGGAACGGCCCGTTGTACTCCCAGGTCGTGGTGCGCTCGAGCGGCGTGCCCATCGCCTCGGTCTTCGACGTCATCAGGCCGTTGGCGTTGTAGGTGTAGACGGTGGTCGTGCCGCGCCCGTCGATCATGCGCGTCATCAACAGCGGGTTGGCGGCGTCGTCATAGAAGAATCTGGGCTGCGGACCGGCGCCGCAACTCGGGCAGTCGCCGTCGATCTCCGTGACGCGCGGCTTGTCGCTCACCGTATCGCGGCCGATCTTGTAGGTCGCCGCGTTGCCTAGCGGATCGGTCACCGTCGTGGTGGCCGGCAGGGCGGGGTTGTCGAAGCTGAAGCTCCACTTCTCCACCGCGTTCGCGCCCGTGAAGCTCGGGTCTCCCCGCCAGAGCTTCACCGTGTTGCCGTTGGCGTCGTACTGCCACGCCGTGTCGACCCGGCGCGAGCCGTCCGTGCCCACCAGATCCATCCGCGTCATCCAGCCCGGATTGGCGGTGTCGGCGTAGAAGAATTCCCACGCCGTGCCGTCCGGCCGGTCGATGCGGGTGAGATCGTTGCCCGTCCAGGTGTAGGTCCAGGTCCGGCTGGCGGCGCCGCCCACACCGGTCTCGGTGATCGTGGCGAGCTTGCCGGAAGCGTTGTAAGTAAAGGTTTCGTTGCGGCCTTCCGGGAAGGCGACCGAGGTGAGCCTGCCCGCTATGTAGGTTCCCACCTTGGCGTTGCCGTTGCGGTCCACGGTCTGCGTCCACAGGCCGGAGCCGTCGAAATAATGAATCTTGCCGTCGAGCTCGTGGAGCTCCCAGCCGGAGGCGGTGCGGTAGAGCTTGCGGTACTCGTCCGAAGGTGAGGCCGTCTGATAGATGCCGGACGAGAGATTGGTGAATTCACGGAAGGTCGCGTCCGGGGTGATCAGCCAGACGTGGGTGTCGTTGTTGAGGGCGGGATCGAGGACGACGCGCTGGGCGTAGTCGTGCGACCAGTAGCGGCCGAGGATGGTGTTCCAGGCCGCCGAGCCGGCGAAGCCGGGGCCCCCCGCGCCACCTGCGGCGTAGCGCAGCATGGCGCCCGGCCCGGAGTCGCCGGGGCCGCCCACTCCACCCTTGCCGCCCGGGCTGCCGCCACCGTGGCCGGCGAGCTTGCAGGCCTTGCAGTCGTCGCAGACCCATTTGCGGGGGACCGGGCAGCCGAGCGCCTTGGCCACCGCCGTGGGCGAGAAGTCGATCCCGGGGACGTCCAGCCGCTTGGGGCAGGAGAACCGGCTCTCGCAGGAGAAGACGCTGATCGAAAGATTGGTGAGCTGCGGGCTCGTCAGGCTGCTGCAACTGACGCCGCCCACCGTCAGCGTGGTTTCGCCGAAATCCCCCGAGTACTGAACGTTGTCGGAGGAGCCGCAAACGGAGAGCTGACCGCAGTTGACGTCGAAGCGGGGCGCACAACTCGCCGAGGGCGTGGAGCCTTGGAACCAATAAACCAGCGGCGTGGGAGCGCCGAAGATTCCTCCGGCGCTGGTGATGTTCTGCAGGTTGCCGGGAAATTCCAGGGGGACCCGCAGCCGGATCGCGCAGGCCCCGGCCTTGGGATCGCAGTTGGCATTGACTTTCTCGATCACCGGCCCCGTGCTCTTCGCCTTTTCGCATTTGAAAGTATCGGAGCAGGTGGCGGTCGAGGTGCTGGTACCCCCGAAGCTGTTGGAACGGACGTCCCAGCCCGCGGCATTGGAGCAGGAGGTTTCCACGGCGGCGGCGGGGCGCGTGAGGACGGCCGCGCCGAGAATCAGGAAAAGGGAAAGAACGGTGAATCGCGGTCGAAAGCGGATGCTCATGATCGATCTCCAAAGCACACCGGCATCGCGAAACCGGAGGCGCGGCTCGTTTGTGAGAAGCTCTGCTCCGCATCATAAGGGCGATCGCCTCCCGGCGGCGCGCTGCGCGCCCAAGAGAGCAAGATCTTGATAGTTCGCCGGGGCGGATCAGGAACGAACGGCGCGGGGCTTCATTGCGCACAAGCCGCGGCCGAGCTGTCGCGGGGCGCCGCGGGGCATGCCTTGTAAGGGCCGGGAACACAGATCCGGAGCTCCGTGGCCGCGGTCTCCACCGCGCCGCTCGACAGCTCCGCGCGATGGGCTTCCAGATAGGTCAGAGCCTCGGGCGTGACCAGCCAGGATTTATTCTTGCGCTCTCTCGCGAGCCACTGTGGGAGCACGAAGTAGAGCCGCAGCTTCAGGGTGTAGCGGCCCTCCTTCAGGAAGGAGTACTGCCAGGGAAACCGCGTGAGGTCCCACGCCAGGGTCGTGGACGCGGCCGGCCCCAGCACCGCGAAGCTCTCCGGCACCACGGTCCGCGTCCCCAGCAGATCCCTGGAATCGCGGCTCACGGGCCGCCCCTGGGAATCCGTCAGGGTCGGGACGATCACCAGATCCGGAAACTCGGGGACGGCCGGCTCCCGGAATTTCGGGACGACCGCGACGGCGCGCGGCAGGACGAGCGGCCGGCCCGAGACGTTGTCCAGGGTCAGGCGCACGCAGACCGGACCGCTGGCAGGATAGAGGTCCCGTACCACCGTGAGGCGAGCGCGCACGGGCGCCGTGGCAGGCTGGGCTCCCCGAGAGGTCCCGGCCTGCCAGATCAGCGCCGCCGCCCCCAGGAGGAGCGGCACGGTGCGTTTAGGGAATCCCCGGATAGCCACGCCCACAGTTTCTCAGACAACGACGAACTTCAGGAAACGTCGTGCCTCCTCCGGGATGACCGGGACCGCGCAGGATGTGCAGGGTCTCGTGCATGATCACGCGCGGCAGGCAGGGGCACTGCGTTCCGGTGGCGCCGTCGGGAGTGAGGATGATCTGGTTGTCCGGCAGGGGTGTCGTGCTGCACGTCGTGATGTCCGAGCGAGATCCGCAGAAGTGAAGGCCGGGGGCGCAATTGGGAGAGCTCACCGCCACGCAGCGGATCGTCAGGTTGCGGATCGTCCGGCGGAACCTGGGCTTTTCAGGGCAGCGCAGGCAGTGATACCCGGCGGCGTCGGCGTCGTCCGCGGCGTTCTGGACGGTCTGGCGCTGCTGGGCCGAGAGCAGATGGAAACAGTCCGGTGTGAACGTCACGGCGAGCCCGAGCGGATCGGCCAGACGCAGAGGGTTGTCCGCCGCGTAGGCGAAGAGGTTGAGCTGGCCGCCGCTGAAGCTCAGGGGATCGGGCCGCTCGTACCTCCCCGTGTCCGGCTGGTACCAGCGGTGGACGTTCTGGTAGAGCCCGCTCGCCAGGCCGGGGTTGTCCCACGTCGGATCCTCCCACTGGCCCGGGAGGCGGAGGAAGACGCCGCTCGCCTGGGCGCCGTTCCAGTCTTCGCCGAACGGCTCGAATCCCCCCTGCCAGACCGCCGCTCCCGCGGCGTCGGTGGCGAGGATCGGGGTCCCCAGGCTGTCGTCGGTCAGCCAGGTGAGCGACGTGGTCGACGTCGGGCTGCCCACCGGCGGCGTCGAGAGCCGCTTGTCGAAGAGCGCCGCCGGCCGGTCGCCGAAGTACAGCACGTAGGCGTCGCTGCGGACCTCCGGCAGGTTGCGGGGCGAGGAGGGGCCCCGCCGGTGGATCTGCTGGCGGTGGTGGAGGAGACCGCTGGAGCTGTAGGTCGCCGTGGTCTCGATCTCAGGGACCGTGCCGCCGGGCGTCGAGAGGAAGGTCGCGCGGGAGAGGAAGCTCCGGCCGTCGTAGGTGAGCTGCGCCAGCCCCTGGCCCGCCGCGTCGCCGCGGAGCTGCGACAGCCGCTGGTCGTCCCCATAGACGAGGCGCAGCTTGGCTTGGCCGTCGGAGCGGGAGACGAGCTCGCCGGCCGGATCGTAGAGCCACTGCGAAGCGCCGCCGGCGCCGCGCGTGATCTGGACGAGCCGCGAGGAATTGGCCGCGGCGGCGTTGGGCGCGTAGCCGTAGGTGTCGGTCACCCCGTCGTGGATCTCGCTCAGGCGGTCGCCGTTCCTGTCGTAGGTCCAGCCCCGCGCTCCCCACGGGCCGTTGCCCTGCGTGAGGAAATATTGGAAGTCCTGATAGGCGAAGCTGCGGGAGCCGGCGGCGTTGAGGTTGTCGGTGACGCCGGTGACGTTGCCGAGGCTGTCCGTCGTGTAAGCCCAGTCGAGACGGCCCGGAACGGAGATCCCGGCGGGAAAATACCGCGCGTTGAAGCTCCGGCTTTCGGTCAGGCCGTTGCCCAGCGTGCCGCCGGTGAGCGGGCCGAAAGCCTTGTAGGAGGCCGAGCCGATCAGGGTCTGGCTCGGGCCGGCGCCGTCCTGGAGCGCCAGCGATGCCTGCCGGTCGGCGAAATCGAAGGTGTAGAGCGCCTTCACGTTCCCGGGGTAGGTCACGGCCTGCCGGTTGCCGTTCGGGTCCCAGCCGTAGGAGAGGGCGCCGTCCTGGAGCATCCGGCCGAAGCGGTCGTAGGTCTGGGCGACCGTCTGCCCGTTGCGGGTGACGGCCGTCAGCCGCCCCTTGGAGAACGGCACTGCGGGGTCGTCCCAGGTATAGGTGGTGTCGAGCGCGTTGGCGGGATAGTCGTCGAGGACGACGCGGTCGAAGGCGTCCACGGTATGGCTCACCGTGACGTTGCGGGCATCCGTCTGGGCGATCGGTGCGCCGTGCTCGTTGTAGGCATAGGTGGTGACTCCCGAGATCTCGGAGGTCTCGCGCGTCACCAGGTCGCGGTCGCTGTAGACATAGCTGGTCACCGCGCCGTTGGGATCGGTGACCTGGGCCGGATGATCCTGGACGTCGTACGCGAACCGGGTGACGGAGGAGCCGCCCCCGCCGCCGCCCCAGGGCTGGGTCGTGGCGGTCGGCCGGTTCAGGACGTCGTAGGTGTACACCTGGGTGGGCGGATTCGTCTGGCCGGCGCTGGGGTGGCCGGCATCCCAGATCCGCTCGAGGTTGTCCTCGCCGTCATAGGCGAGCTCGGTGGCCGTGCCGTCCGCATGGATCATCTTGTCCGCGTGGCACCGCGTGGAGAACACGTAGTCGGTCGCGGAATCGCTGACCCAGGCGGCGCCTGTCCAGCGCTGCAGATCCTCGCGGGTCCGGTTGCCGGCGCTGTCGAGCGTGTAGACGATCCGCTCGCCCGGAGCCGAGGCGTCCGGCTTGCGCTCCAGGGAGATCAGGCGGCCGGCGGCGTCGTAGCCGTACTCGGTGACGTTGCCGCGCGGCCGGACGGTGCGCTGGAGATCCCCGAAGACGTTGTAGACGTTGGTGGTGACCAGATCCTCGGCCGGCGTGGCTCCCCGCTGCGCGATGGCGGTGACACGGTTGAGGGCGTCGTAGGCGGTCTCCGCGAGGACGCCGTTGGGGTCCGTCACCGCGGTGAGGCGGTTGAAGGCGTCATAGGCGAAGGCCGTGGCGCCGACGAGCGGCTCGGTGCGCGTCGAGGGGAGCAGGTTTCCCCGGGCGGCGTCATAGGTGAAGCTGGTGACGTCCTGCGTGGCATATCCCGGAGGATCGACGCTCGCGGGCCGCCCGGCGGCGTTGTAGGTGGTCGTGGTGGTGTAGCTGAACGCGTTTCCGGCCTCGACCCCACTGATCGTCTGATCGGTCAGATTTCCCACGCCGTCGTAGGTGTAGACGGCCGCCCGTACGCCGGCGCCCGACGTCGAGGGGCGCTCGGTCCGCGTCACCAGCGCCGGGAACGGGCCGTTGTATTGCCAGGTGGTGGTGCGCTCGAGCGGCGTGCCCACCGCCTCGGTCTTGGCCGTCATCAGGCCGCTGGAGTTGTAGGTGAACGCCGTGGTCGTCCCCCGTCCGTCGATCATCCGCGTGGAGCGCAGGGGGTTGGCGGCGTCCTCATAGAAGAGCTGCGCGTTGATGCCGGGACAATCGCCGGCGATGGCCGTGACGCGCGGCTTGTCACTCACCGTGTCGCGGCCGATCGTGTAGGTCGCCACCTTGCCCAGGGGGTCGGTCACCAGCGTCGTCGCCGGCAGCGCGGGGTTGTCGTAGCTGAAGCTCCACTTCTCCACCGCGTTGGCGCCCGTGAAGCTGGGATCGCCTCGCCAGAGCTTCACCGTGTTGCCGCTGGCGTCATACTGCCACGCCGTGTCCACCCGGCGCGAGCCGTCCGTGCCCACCAGATCCATGCGCGTCATCCAGCCCGGGTTGGCCGCGTCGGCATAGAAGAATTCCCAGGCCGTGCCGTCCGGCCGGTCGATGCGAGTCAGGTCGTTGCCCGTCCAGGTGTAGGTCCAGGTGCGGCTGGCGGCGCCGGCCACCCCGCTCTCCGTGATCGTGGCGAGCTTGCCGGCGGCGTTGTACGTAAAGGTTTCGTTCCGGCCGTCCGGGAAGGCGACCGCGCTGAGCCTGCCCGCGGTGTAGGCGGCCACCTTGGCGTTGCCGTTGCGGTCGGCCGTCTGCGTCCACAGCCCGGAGCTGTCGAAGGAATGCACGGTACCGTCGAGCTCGCGCAGCTCCCAGCCGGAGGCGGTGCGGTAGAGCTTGCGGTATTCATCCGAAGGAGAAGCGGTCTGATAGACGCCGCCCGAGAGGTTGGTGAATTCGCGGAAGGTCGCGTCCGCGGCGATCAGCCAGACGTGGGTGTCGTTGTTGAGAGCGGGATCGAGGACCACGCGCTGGGAGTAGTCGTGCGACCAGTAGCGGCCGAGGATGGTGTTCCAGGCCGTGGAGCCGGGAAAGCCCGGGCCCCCGGCGCCACTCGCGGCGTAGCGCAGCATCGCGCCCGGCCCGGAATCGCCGGGGCTGCCCACACCTCCCTTGCCGGCAGGGCTGCCGGCGCCATTTCCAGAGCCTGTGCTGGATTTGCAGTCGTCGCAAGGCCACTTGCGGGGGACCGGGCAGCCGAGCGCCTTGGCCACCGCCGTGGGCGTGAAGTCGATGCCGGAGAGGTCGAGCCGCTTGGGGCAGGAGAAGCGGCTCTCGCAGGAGAAGACGCTGATCGACAAGGTGGTGAGCTGGGAAGCCGTCAGGTTGCTGCAACTGACGCCGCCCACCGTCAGCAAGGTGTCACCGAAATCGCCCGTGTACTGCGCGCCGGTGATGCCGCAGATGGAGATCTGGCCGCAATTGGGATCGAAGCGCGGCGCGCAGCTCGCCGGCGGCGTGCCCCCCTGGAACCAGTAGACCTGCGGCGTGGGAGCGCCAAAGGAGCCGCCGGCGATGGCGATGTTCTGCAGGTTGCCGGGGAATTCCAGCGGCACCCGGACCCGGACCGAGCAGGCGCCGGATTTGGGATCGCAATTCGGATCGACCTTCTCGATCACCGGCCCCGTGCTCTTCGCCTTTTCGCACTTGAAAGTGTCCGAGCACGTGGCCGTCGAGGTGCTGGTGCCCGCCAGGTTGTCATAACGCACGTCCCAGCCCGTGCCGTTGGCGCAGACCGGCTGCGCGGCGGCGGGCTGTCCGGAGACAACCCCACACATCAGGGCGAAAAGCAGGAGGCGCCGTTTCAAGGAACGCAACTGCCGGTTTCCAAGTTTCATGTCGTCTCCGTCTGAGTGGCACCCATGAGAACGGCTCTGGTCTCCATCATAGGTCCGGCGGCTACTCCAGGGGATGACGCCGGCGCGAGAGAGCAAGATCTTGATAGTCCGTGGGGACCTGGAGGGTAGAGAATGTAATCCGGCGAAATCAGGAACTTGTTTGCTTTTCGCGCGAATCTTGTCAGCCGTATGGCAGCACAACATTCCGGCGTGGCGGCGTGCCGCCGGACCACGTCGAGGTAGGAGCCGATATGACCGTCAGCGCTTTGAGACGAAGCACCGCCGTAGCCGTCTTCCTGCTGTGCCTCCTGGCATCAGCTCCCCTGCGCGCGCAGCTCGCGTGCAACTCGCCGGCGCAAGGGTTCTCCACCGGCATCCCCACCGGATGGGCCGTGGTCGACAACGCGGGCCAGGGGGTGGTCTGGGGGAATCTCGCCGCCTGCGGCGAGGCCGCCAACTACACCGGCGGCGCCGGCGACGCGGCGTGCGTCTCCAGCGATCACGCCGGCCAACATGAATTCGACACCGAGCTCCGCTCGCCGGTCTTCAGCCTGGCCGGCGCCACCAGCGCCTCGCTCGATTTCAACGCCAGCTATCAGAATTTCGCCGGCTCCGACTTCCTCGACATCGACATCAGCACCAACGGCGGCACGAGTTGGCAGACGCTGGTGCGCTGGAACGAGGACCACGGCGCCTTCCGCGCCACACCCGGCGAATCCTCGCGCGTCGATCTCTCCCCGTTCCTGGGGATGACCAATCTGATGTTGCGCTGGCGCTATTACGATCCCAACAGCAATGATTGGGACTGGTACGCGCAGCTCGACGACGTCAAGCTGACCTGTCCGGTCTGCTCGGGCACGCAGCGGCCGGACCCGACCGTCGACGGCGGCTTCGAGGCCGGCTCGCCGAGCGCCGCCTGGACCGAGGCGTCGACCAATTTCGGCACTCCCCTCTGCTCGCCCGCCACCTGCGGCTTCAGCGGCGCCCGCACCGGCAACTGGTGGGCGTTCTTCGGCGGCACGTCGGGCACCCCCGAGACCGCCTCGCTCGAGCAGACGATGGTGATCGGCACGGGCAACGCCAACCTGACCTTCTATCTCTGGAACCCCGAGTCGAGCGGCAACGGCACGGACGCGCTGCGCGTCAAGGTGGACGGCAACCAGGTGCTGTCGATCCCCGCCGGCAACGCGATCTATGCCGCGGGCTACACCCGCGTGGTGGTCGACCTCTCGGCCTACGCGGACGGCGGCAGCCATACCATCCGCTTCGAGGCCACGACCTCGGGCTCGCCCAGCAACTCGAACTTCTTCGTGGACGACGTCTCGATCTCCATCTGCCAGCCGCCGCCGACCGCGCTCACGGTCAGCGATGCCTCGGTGACGGAAGGGACCGGCGGCACGTCGAATCTCACCTTCACCGTCACCCTGGCACCGCCCTCCGCGTCGACGGTCACCGTAGACTACGCGACGGCCGACGGCACGGCCACCGCTCCGGCGGACTACACCGCCGCCAGCGGCACCCTGACGTTCGCGCCGGGCGAGACGAGCAAGACCGTGACGGTGACGGTCAACGGCGATTCCATCGATGAGATCGACGAGACGCTCGCGCTCAACCTCTCGAACGCGATCAACGCCTCCATCGCCGACGGCTTGGGGATCGGCACCATCGTCGACGACGATACCTCGGCGGTTTCGATCGGCAACGCGTCGGTGACGGAGGGGAATTCCGGCAGCGTCGCCGCGACGTTCGCGGTCACTCTCTCGACGCCCAACAGCCGGACGGTGACGGTCGATTACCAGACCGCCAACGGCACGGCCACGGCGGGCGCGGACTACACGGCCGCCTCGGGCACCGTGACCTTCGCGCCCGGCGAGACGGCCAAGACGGTCTCCGTCCCGGTGCTCGGCGACACGCTCAGCGAGCCTGCCGAGACCTTCACGGTCACGCTGGCCAACCCCACCAATGCGGTCCTGGGGACAACGACCGGTACGGGAACGATCATCGACGACGACCCCGCCAACCTGTCGATCAATGACGTCGCGGTGAACGAGGGGAATTCCGGAAGCGTCAACGCGGTCTTCACGGTGACGCTCTCGAACCCGAACAGCCAGACGGTGACGGTGCAGGCGCAGACCGCCAATGGCTCCGCCACCTCGGGCAGCGACTACACCGCCACCGGCCCGGTGACCCTCATCTTCGCTCCGGGTCAGACCAGCCAGTCGTTCGTGGTGCCGGTGCTCGGCGACACGCTGAACGAAGGCAACGAGACGTTCAACGTCACTCTCACCAGCCCCACCAACGCCACGATCGTCAAGGCCACCGGCGTGGGCACGATCACCGACGACGATCCGGTGTCGGTCTCGATCAGCGACGTCAGCGTGACCGAAGGCAACAGCGGCACCGTCGCCGCCACCTTCACGGTCACCCTGTCGAACGCCAGCACCAGCACGATCACCGTGACCTATCAGACTTCGGATGGCACGGCCACCGCGGGCAGCGACTACGTGGCGGTGCCCGCCACAGTGCTCACCTTCACGCCGGGCCAGACCAGCAAGACGGTCACCGTCAACGTCAACGGCGACACGCTCAACGAAGGCAACGAGACGTTCAACGTCAACCTGACGGCTCCGACCCCCACCGGCGTCACGATCACCAAGGCGACGGGCGTGGGCACGATCAACGACGACGACCCGGTGTCGGTCTCGATCAGCGACGTCACCGTGACGGAAGGCAACAGCGGCACCACTCCCGCCAACTTCACGGTCACCTTGTCGAACGCCAGCACCAGCACCGTCACCGTGACCTATCAGACCTCCGACGGCTCGGCGACCATCGCGAACAGCGACTACGTGGCGGTGACTCCCACGGTGCTCACCTTTACCCCGGGCCAGACCAGCAAGACGGTCACCGTCAACGTCAACGGCGATACGGTCAACGAAGGCAACGAGACCTTCAACGTCAACCTGACGACCCCGACCCCCACCGGCGTCACGATCACCAAGGCCACCGGCGTGGGCACGATCAACAACGACGACAATGTGTCGATCTCGATCAACGACGTCAGCGTGACGGAAGGCAACAGCGGCACCGTCGCCGCCAACTTCACGGTCACCTTGTCGAATGCCAGCGCCAACAACGTCACGGTGACCTATCAGACCGCTGACGGCACGGCCACCATCGCGGGCAGCGATTACGTGGCTATCTCTCCCACGGTGCTCACCTTCACGCCGGGTCAGACCAGCAAGACGGTGACCGTCAACGTCAACGGCGACACCCTGAACGAAGGGATCGCCAAGGCCACCGGCGTGGGCACCATCACCGACGACGACCCAGTATCAATCTCGATCAACGACGTCTCCGTGGCCGAGGGGAATACCGGCACCACACCGGCCAACTTCACGGTCACTCTGTCGAACGCAAGCACCAGCACCATCACGGTGACCTATCAGACCGCCAACGGCACGGCCACGGCAGGCAGCGACTACGTGGCGGTGGCGGCCACGGTGCTCACCTTCACTCCGGGCCAGACCAGCAAGACGGTCGCCGTCAACGTCAACGGCGACACCCTGAACGAGGGCAACGAGACGTTCAACGTCAACCTCACGGCTCCGACCCCCTCCGGCGTGACGATCGCCAAGGCGACGGGCGTGGGCACGATCGTCGACGACGACGTGGTGGCGGTCTCGATCAGCGACTGCAGCGTGACCGAGGGCAACAGCGGTACCACCGCATGCAACTTCACGGTCTCCCTGTCGAACGCCAGCGTCAACACCGTCACGGTGACCTATCAGACTGCCAACGTCACGGCCACCGCGGGTAGCGATTACGTGGCGATCCCCGCGACGGTGCTGACCTTCACCCCGGGCCAGACCAGCAAGACGGTCCCTGTCACTGTCAACGGCGACACCCTGAACGAGGGCAACGAGACGTTCAACGTCAACCTGACGGCTCCGACCCCCACTGGCGTCACGATCGCCAGGACCCCAGGCATCGGCACGATCATCGACGACGACCCGGTGTCGCTCTCCATCAATGACGTCTCACAGAACGAGGGCAACTCGGGCACCAGCGTGATGAATTTCACCGTGAGCCTGTCCAACCCGAGCGTCAATACGATCACCGTGACCTATCAGACGGCGAACGGCACGGCGACGGCGCCCAGCGATTACGTTGCGGTCCCGGCGACGGTGCTGACCTTCACCCCGGGCCAGACCAGCAAGACGGTCGGCGTCACCATCAACGGCGACACCACGTCGGAGCCGAACGAGACCTTCAACGTCAATCTCTCCCTGCCCACCGGCGGGGCCACGATCGCCAAGGCCACGGGCGTGGGAACGATCGTCAACGACGACACGCCGACGATCCAGATCAACGACATGACGGTCGATGAGGGGAGCGCCACCGATCCGGTGTATACGGTGACACTGTCGACCCCGGCCACCAGCACGGTGACGGTCAATTACGCCACCGCCGACGGCCTGGCCCTCTCCACCACGGACTATGTCGCCACCTCCGGGACGCTGACCTTCAACCCCGGGGACACGTCGAAGACCTTCACCCTGGCGCTGCGGCGGGACAACCTGCCGGAGCTCACGGAGACGTTCTTCATCAACTTCACCAACCCGGTGAACGGCATCCTCTCGAAGAGCCAGGCGAAGATCACCATCACCGACGACGACGCGGTCACCTGGAACCTCTACGGCAGCGCCAACAACACGTCCATCCCCGGCTGCATCACGCTGTCGCAGACGGGCAACGCCACAGGCGCGGCGTACAACTTCAAGACGGTCAGCCTGGCCAACAAGTTCGACATGCTCTTCCGCGTCGGCTTCGGCGTCTACGACGCCGATGGCGGCAACGGCATGGTGTTCACGCTGCGCAAGGAGGGCTCCCTCATCCTCGGCGGCGCCGACATGGGCTATCAGAGCATCTCCCCGTCGGTGGGCGTCGAGATGGACACGGACCCCCAATGGACCAACGATCCGGCCTACGACCACATCGCCGTGGACGAGAACGGCACCACGGCCGTGCACGGCGGCGCCGGCCCCGTGCAGGCGAGCGCGACCTCGGCCAACATCGAGGACGGCTTCGAGCACACGTTCCGGGTCACCCGCGATCCCAACGCGCTGCGGCTCGACGCCTACTTCGACGGCTCGCTCCGCCTGAGCTACTTCAAGGACATCATCAATACGCTCTACGGCGGCACGGCGGCGACCTACTTCGGCATGACGGGCTCGTCGAGCTGCAACAGCTCGACCTGCCCGGACAACGTCAACTACTTCTGCCCGGTGGCCATCTGCATCGGCGACACCGCCACTCCGCAGCTCCAGGTCGACGACCTCCAGGTCTCGGAGGGGAACACGGGCAACCAGACGGCCACTTTCAAGGTCAACCTCTACTGCCCGCGCAGTGAGGTCGTGACCGTCAATTACGCCACCGCGAACGGCACGGCCACGGCCGGGCTCGACTATCTCGCCGCCTCGGGCACGCTCACCTTCAACCCGGGCGAGACGCAGAAGACGGTGGCGGTGACGGTCTACCAGGACACCACCGCCGAGCCGGACGAGACGTTCAGCCTCAACCTGAGCAATCCGAGCGTCAACGTGGCCGTGGCCCGCCAGGGCACCGCCACGATCATCGACGACGTGCGGCTCGGCTACGGCCAGGCCGGCGACGTGCCGCTCTGGGGCGACTGGGACGGCAACGGCACCGCCACTCCGGGCGTCTGGCGCGACGGCACGTTCTACCTGCGCAACTCGCTGACGCCGGGCCCGGCCGACATCACCATCAGCCTCGGCGGCGTGGGCGACCAGCCGGTGGTGGGCGACTGGACCGGCAACCACGTCACCAAGGTGGGCATCTTCAACGGCAACTTCTTCTACCTGAAGACGGCCAACACCCAGGCCGCCAGCCTCATCACCGGCCTCTTCGGACAGGTGGGCGACCGCCCGCTCGCCGGCGACTGGAACGGCGACGGCATCGACACCATCGGCGTGCAGCGGGGTACCAGCTTCTACATGACCAACTCGACCTCCTCCAGCCCGCCCATCAACATCGCCTTCTCCTACGGCCTCGCGGGGGACGTCGCGATCTCCGGCGACTGGAACGGCGACGGCATCGACACCATCGGCGTCTTCCGCAACGGCACGTTCTACCTGCGCAACTCGAACACGGCCGGCGCGGCCGACGTCACCCTGGTCTACGGCGCCTTCGGGGACATCCCCGTCGCGGGCGACATGGACGGCGACCATCGCGACAACGTCGGATTCTTCCGCAACGGGACGTTCTACCTGCGGAAGTAGCAGGGCCAACTGACTCTTCCTTCCAGGGCCGTCCGCGGACTCTCCCCGTAGACGGCCCGCCCTTTCCCCTCTCTCGATTGCATCCGGAGCGATTGCCTTCGAATCGATTGCATCGGACGGCGCGGCGCGGTAAGTTCCCCGTCCTCATGAAGCCCGCCGACCCCGTCTTGCGCCGGGAGCCGCGCCGGGAGCTCTGGCTCCTCGGGGCCGTCCTCCTGATCTTCTGCCTGCTCGCGGCGACGCTCGCCCTGCCGGCGGAAGAGGATGCCTTCATCTATTACCGCTATGCCTGGAATTGGGCCCACGGCCAGGGGCTGGCGTTCAACGCGGGCGATCCGGTGGAGGGGTTCTCGGGGCCGCTCTGGATGGGCATCCTGGCCCTCGTCGCGGGGGCGGGGCTCGATCTGCCCCGGACGGCGACGCTGCTCGGGCTCCTCTGCGGCGTCGCGGCGCTGGCCGCCACCTGGGCGCTCGGCCGCGCGGCGGGCTTGAGCCGCTCCGGCCGCCTGATGGCGGTGGCCTGCGTGGCGCTCTCCTACCCGTTCATCGTCTGGTCGCGCAGCGGCCTCGAGACGCCGCTCTACTCGCTCGCCATCGTGGTGACCGCGGCCGCCTATCTGGCGGCGGAATACCCTCTCGCACGCCAAGCAGACCGCCGGTGGCCGCGCCGGATCGCCGCCGTGACGCCCATCTTCGTCTGTCTCGGCCGTCCCGAGGGGGCGATGCTGGTGGTGGTGATGGCCGCCGACCGCCTGCTGGCCCGCGACCGCCGGGGCGCCCTCCGCTACGGGGTGCCTGCGGCGATCGGTTACGGCGGCTATCTGGTGTGGCGGCTCCTGACCTTCCACAGCCTGGTGCCCAACACCAGCGTGAAGCTCTATCCGCTGTTGATCGAGCGGTCGGGAGGGCAATTCCTCGACTACGTGCTGCTCCTCGGCGCCCTGCCGCTGCTCCTGCCGGTGCTGGCCCTGCTCGATCGCCGGGGGACGGGACCGGAGCGCCGGCGCCTCGGCTTCCTGGCCGCCGTGGTCTGCCTGGTCTCGTTCCTGTTCAACTTCCTGGCGGGCGGGGACTACCGGCCCGGCTTCCGCTATTTCATCCCCACGCTGCCGGTGCTGATGGTCGCCGTCTGGTGCGCCGCCAGCCTCCTGCGCCCCCTCGCCTCGCCGCCGGCGCGGGCACTCCTCCTCGCGCTCCTCCTCAGCGGCTCCATGATCCGGCTCGGTCAAAATCCGCCGCGCGTCCACGACTGGCGGCGGGAGGTGTACGAGATGTGGCGCGATCCCGCCACCGACACCAACAACTGGGGGATCCGGATCGTCCGCTGGATGGAAGGGCACGTGCCGGAGCGCAGCGTCGTGGCGTTCGGCCAGATGGGACGGGTCCCCTACTACCTGGCGCACGACGGGCACGAGGTCCGGTTCGTCGATACCCTGGGCCTGGTGGACCGCGAGGTGGCCCGGATCTACCGCTTCGACGGCAAGATCAGCGACCTGCTGCGCGACATCCGGGCCGGCCGGTCGCCGCGCGAGGCGCTGGAGCTGGGCCGGCAACGGCGGGCCCTGCGGTTCGCCGGCACGATCCTCGGCAAACAGCCCGATTTCGTGCTGATCGAGGCGGCGCTGAACGACTATCCGATGATGCGGGCCCTCCAGGAGAATCCCGAATTCCAGACGACCTATCACCAGAGCGGCCAGCTCCCGCTCGAGGGGCTCCCCTACGTGCGGATCTACACGCCGGTCCGCCGCCGCCCCTGATCGTCGGATACACTCTCCGCCCAAGCTCGGGGTGGTGGATCTCGGGAAACCGTAGGGGCGGCCCTGTGTGGCCGCCCTGAGCTACACTACCTCCCATGCGGATCGTCTCGCTCGTCCCCAACGGCACGGAGATCCTGTTCGCGGTCGGCGCCGGGGACTTCGTGGTCGGCGTGAGCCACGAGTGTGACTTTCCGGCGGAGGCGCGGACGCGGCCCATCCTCACCGGCAGCGCCCTGACTCCCGGGATGAGTGCCGCCGAGATGGACGCCGCCGTCTCCGCCCAGTTGGCGAGCGGCCTCAGCCTCTACACGCTCGACGAGGCGCGGATCGCGGAGCTGGCGCCGGACCTGATCGTCACCCAGGAGCTCTGCCCGGTCTGCGCCGTCTCGACCGCGCAGGTGGATGACGCCGTCCGTCCCCTTCCCCGCTGCCCCGAGCTGGTGTCGCTCGACCCGCGCACGATCGGGGATGTGCTCGCGGACATCCGCCGGGTGGGCGAGGTCACCGGGCGTGCTGATGAGGCCGAGGCGCTGCTGGCGGATCTCGACCGGCGGCTCGCGGCGGTGCGCGACCGGGTCGCGGGCAAACCCGGTAAGCGCGTGCTGGCGCTCGAATGGCCCGATCCGCCGTTCGCCGGGGGGCACTGGGTGCCGGAGATGATCGCGCTCGCGGGCGGGATCGACGTCTTCGGCGAGCCCGGCGGCCATTCCGCCCGGCTCACCTGGGATCAGATCGCGGCGGCGGATCCGGACGTGATCGTGGCCATGCCCTGCGGCTTCGACGAGGCCTGCGTCCGCGATCAGATCGCCATGATCGCCGATCGCCCCGAGTGGCGGTCCCTGCGGGCGGTGCGCGAGGGACGAGTCTTCCCCGTGGACGCCAACGGCTGCTTCAGCCGTCCGGGGCCGCGGCTGGTGGACGGCGTCGAGCGGCTGGCCGAGATCCTCCACGGCGGGAATCCGCCGATCTGATCCGTCTAAACAAGCAGGCCCCGAGCGGGGTCTAACCAAAAGCGGGGAGGCGGATCCATGGTGGATCCGCCCCCGCGGCTGGTCCCCCAGGACCGGCCTCCTCGTCAAGACGCCCTTGGCACCGACCGCCCGGGGGCGTCCTTTTTTATTCCTCCCACCGCGTGGGCGGCGGATTGGTGAGCGGATCGCTCAACGGCAGCGCCTCCACCGGCTGCTGCGAGGAGGGCGGCCCGGGCGGCATCGGCGGCGCTCCCCGCCGCGGCCAGTACCCCGGCTCCAGCCCGAACCGGGCCAGCACCACGGCGCCGAAGCCCACCACCGTGACGGCCACTCCCAGGAGCAGCCCGAACAGGGAGAACAGGAAGGAGATGACGCCGAACGGCCACGGCAGCACGCCGAACAGGCTGCCCAGCACGGACCATCCCTGCAAAGCCACCACGCCGGTCAGGGTGGCGGCGTAGGGGCTGCCGAAGCTCCGGTTGAAGCGGTCCTCCAGCAGCCGCCCCAAGCGGTACGCCACCGCCGTGTAGCCGAGCAGCACCAGCAGCAACAGATAGAGCAGCAGGAACGGATAGAGCAGGAACAGCACGCAGCCGACGATGGTGATCGCCAGCAGGATCGTCACCACGAAGAACAGCGGCCAGAAGAAGATGGCGCTCGCCAGCCCCACGGCCGCCGACGGCCACGGCTGCGCCGTGAGCACGCGGTCGACCCGCTCGAGCGGCCGGCGCGCCACCAGCACCACCAGGCAGGTGAGCAGGGCGGTGAGCATCAGGCTCATCAGGCTGCCCAGCAGGTCGGGCACACCACCCCCCCAACGTCCCCAGTGACCGCCCCAGATGGGCCCTCGACGGAATCCATGGCGGCCGAGGAAGGGGAGCACCCCGACCTCGTGGATCGCGCCGTTGACCACCGAGCCCGGCTCCCGGTGCACGCCCCCGCCGACGCTGGTGACGTCGCCGTCGACGACCGCGTGAGGGCCGAGATAGACGCTGCTGCCGACGCTCACCACGTCGCCGCCCACCCGCCCCTCGATCCGCACGGGGCCGCCGATGGCGGTGACCTGATCCTTCACCTCCCCCTGCACGTCCACCGAGCCGCCGACGGCGACCGCCTCGTCGGCCATCTCGTCCTTGTCGACCTGGACGCTGCCGCCCACGTTCACCCGGCTGCCGGAGCTCCGGCCTTCCCGATGCCTTGGCGCCCCGGGAGGCACGGGGGCCTCGGGGGCTTCCGGGCGCTCCGGAGCCTCGGCCGAGGTCTCCGTCACGTCGGTGTCCGAGGTGGGGGGCTCCTCCGTCGAGGTCTCCGGTGCCGCCGCCGGCTGCGGAGAGGCCCCTTCCGCGCTGAGCCCAAAGAGCTGGCGCTGCTCGGCGGCGGTCATTCCCAGGAGACGGAGCACGGGATCGGCGTCCGCGCCGAGCCAGTCGCGCAGGGTGCGGACGGTCACGGTCTCGCCGTTGACGGCGATCTGGGAGCCTTTCACCTCGATCGTGCGCACACCCGCCTTGACCTGGTGGGCGTTCAGCAGGACGCCGCCGCTGACCGGCAGCACCTGGTAATGGGCCTCGATCGTCCGCCGGAGGTCGCCACGCTCCTGCGCGGTGGCCGGTGGACGGTCGGGGGATTGCGGGGAGGGAGCGGCGTGCAGCGCCGCTCCGGGGCCGAGAACGAGAAGGAGCGCCATGACGCGGACGGCGCGCTTCCCGGAAAATCTCTGGATGACATCAGATAGGGTCGACATAGGTCAAATTCCTCTCGCCGGTGATTTGGTCGCGGAGAAAACGAAACGCCAGGCTCGAAGCGAGCAGGCTCAGCACCAGGACCGCCATCACCTGGGGCACGGCGAGCGGCTGCGCCAGGGCATGGACGATCGTCACCAAAAAATCCCAGATCCGCAGGGCCGTGGCCAGCCACTGGCTGGCGTCGGTCACCACCCGGATCCCCCCCTGTACCGCACCGCCGACGCTCCACATCCCGATCAGGAAGTGGAGCAAGGGCGGCAGCCAAAGCACGCCGAAGCCGGTCGCGGCGAGGGCCAGCCCCAGCACGATCCGCAACGGACGCCAGGCGAAGAGGTCCGCCGGCACGGCAGTGGTCTGGAGCCCGGCGCGGACGAGCACCCGGTCGGCGAAGCCGGCCGCGGGCGCGGCCATGGGGAGCGCCTCGAACAGCTCCAGCAACGCGGCCTCGGCCTCGCCGTCGCGGCCATCCCGCTCGGCGGCGAGCCAGCGGTTGAGAGCGTCTTGCTGAAGGTGGCGCATTCCGTCGTTCTCCTAGCTTCGCCCTACGAGAGGGCGGCGCCGCCGGTTTCACCGGGGCCCCAGCCGAGGCCCGCCATCGTCTGGGCGAGCTCCTTGCGCGCCCGGTGGAGGTTCGTCTTCACCGTGCCGAGCGGCTGGCCGGTCACCTCGCAGATCTCCTGATACGAGGCGCCGTGGACGTAGAACATCAGCACGGCCTCCCGGTAGTCGGGCCGCAACCGCCGGATCGCGCTCTCCAGCGACCGCGCGAGATCCCGCCGCTCCGCCGCCGCCAGCGGGCCCTCGACCGACTCGTCGGCGAGCACGGCGGCCAGGCCCCCCCGCCCCTCCTCATCCTCACCCGCCTCCAGTGGCACCGTCTCCGGCGTCCCCCGGCGGAGGTGGTCGATGGTCGTATTGTGCGCGATCTTGAACAGCCAGCTCGAGAATTTCCACCGGGGATCGTAGGTGCGCAAGGCGCGGAACGCCTTGACGAAGACCTCCTGCGCCAGGTCCTCGGCGGTGGCCGGGTCCTGGACCATGCGCAGCACCAGGCTGTAGACGGGCCGCTCGAACCGCTTCACCAGCTCGCGGAAGGCGTCCTGCGAGCCCTGGGCGGCGCTCGCGGCCAGCTCGGCGTCGGTTTTCATGCCGCCTCAGATACGGCTCCCCACCCCAACGGGTTGCGACCTCGCACGACGCGGAGTGCTAGACTTCGCGCACACCGAAAGCAGTCGATTCCGCAGGAGGATCTCAAGATGCGAATCCGCGCTACCGCTCTCCTGGCCCTCACCCTCGTCGCGCCGGCGGGCGCCGGCACGCTCGCCGGCGTCACCCTGCCGGACAAGGCAGAGATCAAGGGGCAAAGCCTCGTCCTTGACGGCATGGGGCTGCGCAAGGAGTATGCGTTCGTCAAGGTCTATGTGGGCGGACTCTATCTTCAGCAAAAGGAAAAGTCCGCAGCCAAGGTGATGTCGAGCGACGAGCCACGCCGGATGGTGATGCACTTCCTCTACAGCGTCAACAAGGATCAGATGTGCACCGCCTGGAGCGAGGGGCTCGAACGGAATACCCCG
>QHVW01000170.1 GCA_003223675.1 Acidobacteriota bacterium | reverse complement strand
TAGAATTCCCCCACCAACCCGATCTCCACCTCCAGCCGGTACCCCGTCCGTGCCTCCACCGCCTCCTGGCAGCGCCGGATCAGCGCCCGCACGTCCGCCGCGGTGGCGCCGCCGGTGTTGATGAGAATGTTCGCGTGGCGGTGGGTCACCATGGCGCCGCCGATGCGGGTGCCCTTCAGACCGCATTCGTCGATCAGACGGCCGGCGCCGATCCCCTCGATCTTCTTGAAGATGGAGCCGGCGCTCGGCTCCGTGTCCAGCGGCGGATGGCGCTCGCGCCGCCATTCGAGATTCTCCTCGACGATCCGGCGCATCCTTGCGGGATCGCCCGGCTCCAGTTGGAAGGTGGCGGCGAGCACCACGTCTGGCCGGTGATGGAGGACCGAATCGTCGTAGCCGAATTCGAACCAGGAGACGTCCACCGCGCGGCGCTCCCCCTCGACGGTGAGGATCTCCGCCCCCTTGGTCACCTCGGCGATGAACATCGTCCGCTCGCGGGCCGGGGCCGGCGCCAGGAAGTGGAGGTTCTGCCAGAGCGCGCCGCCCACGGTCGAGGGGATGCCCACGTAGTGCTCCAACCCCGAGAGGCCGTGCGCGATCGCCGCCTCGATCAGGTCCGGCCAGACCACCGCGCCGCTCTCGGCGCGCACCGTCCCCGTTTGGGAGTCGAATTCGAGATGCCGCGCCACGTTGCGGATCACCAGCCCCCGGAATCCGCGGTCGCCGATCAGGACGTTGGCGCCCAGGCCGAGCAGGAAGAAGGGGACCCCGTGCTCGCGGGCCGCGCCGATCGCCGCCGCCAGCTCGTCCGCCGACCGCGCCTCGTAGAAGAGGTCGGCCGGGCCGCCGATCTTGAAGGTGGTGTAGGGTGCCAGGATCTCGGCCGCGCGCACCCGGTCCGCTCCCAGCGCCCGGCGGAGGGCTTCCGGACCGCTCACGGCTCGTCGATCATCTGGATCCGCCGCACGTGCCGGCCCCCCTCGAACGGGGTGTCGAGCCAGATCTGCACGATGGCGAGGGCCATCTCGAGCGGCATCATCCGCTGGCCGAGGGAGAGCATGTTGGCGTCGTTGTGCTGGCGGCCGAGGCGGGCCGACTCCTCGTTCCAGCAGAGCACGCAGCGGATGCCGCGCACCCGGTTGGCGGTGATCGCCTCGCCGTTGCCCGAGCCGCCGAGCACGATCCCGCGCTCGACCTCGCCCGCCGCCACCGCCAGCGCCACCGGCCGGATGAAGGCCGGATAGTCGACCGTCATCTCCGACTTGGTGCCGAAGTCCTTGACCTCATGGCCGCGCTGGGCCAGGTACTTCTTGATCTCTTCCTTGTACCGGTAGCCGGCGTGGTCGGAGCCGATGCCGATCTTCATCTTCCTCTCCTTGGGACGCACCGCTGGTTCGGGTCCGGGATTGTACGCCAACGCCGATCCGACTGATCCGTCCGATCCGGCTGATCCGCCCGATCCCTCGCCCTTGACTTCATCTCGCGATTCCTTCTATCATGACGCAACTGAGGCGTAACGCCTCGACGCGATCGCGGGCCGGAAGACCGGCCCAAAACGAAAACGGCCCGGCGTGAGCTGGCACTCACCACCGAGCCTGACCCCGCAAAGGAGAAGAGTCCCATGCGAGGCTTCGACGATTCTACCGTCCCGTCTTCCCAGAACGCGTTTTCCGCTTCCTTCCTCCATCGTTTCAACCAACAGGACGAGCCGCCGACGTCGGGCGAGGCCGACGTGGCCGGGCCCTGGCACGTCGAAGAGATCCTGGGCGACGGATTCGGATTGTTCCGGGCCGGCGAGAGCCTGGAGCGGGGGTTCGCGCCGTACGCGGTGTTCCAGGGGCGCTGGCTGGCCCTGCTCGCGGCGGCGGTGCTCCCGGGGACCGGCCGCGACGCCGCGTTCCGGCTGCACAAGGAGAGAAGAAGCGGCGGCTTCGCCGTGGAATCCGCCCGCGGCGAGGTGGTGGGCCGTTGCGAGCTGTTCGACGAGAACCTGATCCAGGCGCTGCACATGGCGGACTGCCTGCTGCGGAATCCGGAAGGCATGGCTTCCTTCCTCGAAGCCGCCGGACCGCTCGGGCTCGAACGGGCCGGCGCGATCCTCGATTCGCGAGTCGGCTGAGCCGTTCCACGCCGCTTGGGCCGCCGTCGCCCGCTTTCAGGTCATGATGGCCTGGGAGCGGGCGTGGGCGGCCCAAGGGACGGGCGGGGCAGCCTGGAGCTCGGCGACAGCGGCCTGGATTCGGGCCGCGCGAGCCTGGGCCCGGGCCGGCCCGGCCTTCTTTCAGGCAGCGCTAACCCAAGCGCGGGCAGCGGCTGCCCAAATCGAGGCAGAGCGGGCCCGGGGGTGGGTGGAGGAAGCCTCAACCTGCTTTCTTGGATCTGAGGCCCGGCTGCCGTACCCTAGAAGAGACAGGAGGATCCCATGCCGTATACGAGCAAGCTTTCCAGCAACGGGCAGGTCGAGATTCCGAGTGAGGTTCGGAGGTCTCTAGGGCTCGCGTCCGGGGACCTGGTCAGCTATGAGATCCGTGACCGCGAAGTAGTCCTGAAGCGAGTCGAGCCGCTCGACACTGCCTTCCATGCAGCTCTCTCCGCGACTCTGGACGAATGGAATTCTGTGGAGGACGAAGAGGCGTTCCGTGACCTATGAGCCCTGGGAGGTGGTGGTCGTACCCTTCCCATTCACCGAGACGGAAGACCGCAAACGCCGGCCGGCTCTGGTGTTGAGTCAGCGCTCCTTCAACGAGGGCGGCTATACGGTGCTCGCCATGATCACGACGAAGAGCGAGCCTGCCTGGCCGGGGGATTCCGTGATCGGAGATCTGGGCTCGGCTGGGCTTGAGAGGCCCTGCATCATCCGCTGGAAGCTCTTCACCCTCGACAATCAACTGATCGTCCGCCGGATCGGGCAGTTGGGAGAGCTCGATCGTGGGAGGGCTGCCAGGGCCTTGGGCTCCATCCTCCCATAGACGCTTTCTCTTCAGCCTCCCCGCCGCCGCACCTCGAACAGCACCAGCGCCGCCGCCACCGTGGCGTTGAGCGACTCCACCGCCGGCTCCATGGGGATGGTCAGGCGCAGGCCGGCGCGGGCGAGGAGGGTGGGGGAGAGGCCGGGGCCTTCGGCGCCCACGGCGAGGATGAGGGTGCCTCCGAGCGGCGCATCATAGAGATTTACGCCGTCGCGCGGCACGAGGGCGGCCCAGCGGGGGTGGGCGGGGGCGAGGTGGGCGTCCAGGGCGTCCGGATCGGCGGCGACGGCCACGGGGAGGCGGAGGAGGCTGCCGGCCGAGGCGCGCAGGGCGCGGGGGTGGTTGGGATGGACGCAGCCGGGGGAGAGGGCGAGCCCGGCGGCGCCGGCGGCCTCGGCCACGCGGGCGAGCGCGC
Source organism: Acidobacteriota bacterium (assembly GCA_003223675.1). GTDB lineage: Bacteria > Acidobacteriota > Thermoanaerobaculia > Multivoradales > UBA5704 > DATARR01. Next base: position 9,041 of record QHVW01000170.1, on the reverse strand, counting down.
CGAGGTTCCCCGGGTCCTGGAGGCCGTCCAGGTAGAGGTAGGGTCGGCCCGGCGCCACCGGCAGGGCCTCGACCCCGGCGCGGGGGAGGCGGGCCACGGCGAGCACCCCCTGGGGGGAATCGGCGTCGGTCAGGCCGTCCAGCAGCTCGGGGGCCACCTCCAGGGGCGCGGCGGGGAGGAGACGGGCCAGATGCCGCCCCTCGGGGGTGGCGAGGAAGGGGGGCGTCGCCAGCACCTCGTCGAGGGGGAGGCCGGCCGCCAGGGCCTCGGCGATCAGGTGGGGGCCTTCGAGGAGGGCCTGGTCGCCTTTACTTCGCCGGAGGCGGCGAATATCCTTGAGCCTTTGGTTTTGACGACTGGAGATCATGGCGACGACAATGGATCTTAAGAGCTTCTGGCAACGGCTCCAAACGGGCGTCGAGGTGGCGGTGGCGGGCCAGGCCTCGGACAAGCTCCTCGGGGTGCGCGACGGCTTTCTCCGCTTCTTCCACGACGGGCTCGACCGCACGGTGTCGGTGGTGGTGGTGCCGCAGCCGGTCGAGGAGGAGCCGGTGGGGCTCCTGGTGACCGACGAGGTGGTGGTCCGCGAGGCCCGCCGCAAGGCCCTGGAGATGGAGGAGCGGCTGCGCGGCACCTACCATTTCTACATCGCGAGCGAAGGGGGGATCGAGGCGCTCGACGTCGACAGCCACCCCCGCTACTTCGTGCGCAACTGGACGGTGGTGCGCAGCCCGCTCGGCGAGAGCTGGGGGTCGAGCGGCGCCATCCAGCTTCCGGACCGGCTGGTGGCCGGGCTCGACAGCGCGCAGATCCCGTTCGCCGTGCCGGGCACCCGGCGGGCGGGCGGCATCACCAGCTCGCTCACCGGGGGGCTGGAGACGCGGCGCAAGAACATCGCCCTGTCCACGTTCCACGCCCTCTCAACACTCTTCTATGGTGTATTGGAGAGCCGCCCGGTCCGCTGAGGCGGGAGGCGGCTCCGTTGACCCTTTTTTCACCGCTTTGGTAGCATTCGCCGACCCATCCGGCCATGCCGATCCGAAGGCCACGCTGAGGTTAAGAACATGAGCGAACGAGACATCCACCTGTTCACGTCGGAGTCGGTGACCGAGGGTCATCCGGACAAGGTGGCCGACCAGATTTCCGACGCCGTCCTCGACGAGGTGCTCCGCCAGGACCCCAAGGGGCGCGTCGCCTGCGAGACCCTGGTGACCACCGGCATGGTGCTGCTGGCCGGCGAGATCACCACCAAGGCCTACGTGGACTTCGCCGGCGTGGCCCGGCGGGTGGTCCGCGAGATCGGCTACACCAGGGCCGAGTACGGCTTCGACTACGCCACCTGCGGCGTGCTGTCGGCGATCGATCCGCAGTCGCCCGACATCGCCCAGGGGGTCGACACCGGCGGCGCCGGCGACCAGGGGCTGATGTTCGGCTTCGCCTGCCGGGAGACGCCGGAGCTGATGCCGCTGCCGATCGCGCTGGCCCACCGGCTGACCCACCGCCTGGCCAAGGCGCGCAAGTCGGGGGAGCTCCCCTGGCTGCGGCCGGACGGCAAGAGCCAGGTGACCATCGAGTACGAGGGGGACCGCCCGGTGCGCGCCCACACCGTGGTCATCTCGACCCAGCACGGCCCGGACGTCTCCAACGAGCAGATCCGCCGCGAGGTGATCGAGAAGATCATCAGGCCCGAGGTGCCGGCCGAGCTGCTCGACGAGCGGACGATCTACCACATCAATCCCACCGGCCGCTTCGTGATCGGCGGCCCGCAGGGGGACTGCGGGCTGACCGGCCGCAAGATCATCGTCGACACCTACGGCGGCTACGGCCGGCACGGCGGCGGCGCCTTCTCGGGGAAGGACCCGACGAAGGTCGACCGCTCGGCCTGCTACATGGCCCGCCACGTGGCCAAGAACCTGGTGGCGGCGGGGATCGCCGAGCGGGTCGAGGTGCAGCTCGCCTACGCCATCGGCGTCGCCGATCCGGTCTCCGTGCGGGTCGACTCCTTCGGCACGGGGAAGATCGGCGACCGCCAGATGGAGCGGCTGGTGCGCGAGCACTTCCCGCTGTCGCCGCGGGCGATCATCGAGGACCTCGACCTGCGCCGGCCGATCTACCAGCAGACGGCGGCCTACGGCCACTTCGGCCGCAACGAGGCGGACTTCCCGTGGGAGAGCACCCGCCGCGCGGCCGTCCTGCGCGCGGCGGCCGGTCTCGAAGGGGTCCCGGTGGCGGCTCACGCCTGATGATCCAGGCAGCCCGCTTTGGAGCAGGTCTGTGACCGGTCTGTAACGGCGGCCCCGGTGGGCCGCCTTACATTTTCAGGGTCGCTTCCCAACTATGGACAGGGGGCGACCGGGGTGTTAGCCTAGCGGCGGTAAACATCGTGTCTATGGCAACTCTTGACCATCCTGAGCTTCGGGAATCGCTGAATAGTCTGCTGAAGAGCTCCCGACCGCGCCTGGAGCGGGTCCTCCGCAACTTCGAGATCCCGCCCGAGGACGCCGAGGACATCCTCCAGGACTCCCAGCTCACGCTGCTGTACAAGTGGGACAAGATCCGCAGCCCGGAGAGCTGGCTGATCGGCACCGTCAAGAAGAAGTGCATCATGTACTGGCGCAAACGGCGGGGGAGCCTCTGCGAGGCGGTCGATACGGCGATCCTCGACCTGCTGGCGATCCCGCAGGCGCCGGACCAGGAGAAGGCGGAGCTGACGACCGATCTGAACCGGGTGATGTCGCGCCTCTCCACGCGCTGCCGGTCGCTGCTCAAGCTGCGCTACGGCCTGGGCTACGGGCCGACCGAGGTGGCGGAGCAGATGGGCTACCGCACCTCCAGCATCCGCAAGGTGACCAACCGCTGCCTCGCGGCCCTCACCCGGCAGCTCCTCGCCGTCGGTTTCGACCAGGAGGTGCATGGGGAGCCTGAGGAGCCCCAGGATGGATAGCCGCCACCCGCATCCGACCCTGCTCAACCGTTTCGGCCGCGGCCGGCTCCAGCGCCGCCGGAGCCGCGAGGTCGTCCGTCATCTGCTCGGCGACTGCGAGGACTGCCGCCGCGTCACCTCCGATCTCCTGCCGCCGGCCGCCCTGCCCGGGGACGGGGAGGAGGCCGGGGCCCGCGGCGAGGCCCCAGCGACCGGGTACGGGCCGGCGTTCGACCGCTCCGAGGCGGCGGTGGAGGGGACGCGGCGCAGGCTGGCCGCCGAGCGCGCCGGGGCTCCCGAGCTGATGCGCGAGCTGCTGGCCCTCCCTCTGGACCGGCAGCGGGAGGAGGTGACCGCCGAGGGGGCCCGGTGCCACACCTGGGGCTTCTGCGACCTGCTCCTGGACACTGCCCGGGAATGGGGGTTCCAGGACCCCGGCCGGGCGCTGGAGCTGGCCGGGCTGGGCGTCGAGACCGCCGAGCGCCTCGACGGCGGGGTCTATGGCACGGAGCGGGTGCGCGACATGGCCGCGCGCGCCTGGGCGTGCCTGGGGGGCGCGCAGCGCATCCGCGGCGACTTCCACGCCGCCGAGGCGAGCTTCGTCCGCGCCGAGCAGCGGCTCAAGCAGGGCACCGGCGATCTGGTGGAGAAGGCGTACGTGCTCCTGCTCAAGGCCTCGCTGCGCGGCAACCAGCAGCGCTTCCGGGAGGCCTTCCAACTGCTCGACCGGGTGACGTCGCTCGGCCGCCGGTGCGAGGACGAGCAACTGTGCGGCAAGGCGCTGATCATGCGCGGCTTCCTGCTCGGCCTGGCCAACGATCCGGAGGCGGCCATCCGCCATCTGACGGAAGGGCTCGCGAAAGTCGATCCCGAGAGCGATCCGCGCCTGGTGATCGTGGCCCAGCACAACCTGACGCTCTTCCTGGCCGAGGGGGGACGCTACCGCGAGGCGATGCGCATCCTGGAGAGCGCGCGCCCGCTGTATCATCAGGTGGGCGATCCGATGAGCCTGCTGCGCCTGCGCTGGGTGGAAGGGAAGATCGCGAGCGCCCTGGGGCACTTCAACGAGGCCGAGGAGCTGCTGCGCGGCGTGCAGGCGGAGCTGATCGAGCGCGAGCTGGGCTACGACGCCGCCCTGCTGTCGCTCGACCTCGCCACCATCTACGCCAGCCAGGGGCGGAGCGCCGAGATGCGGCGCCTGGCCGAGGAGATGATCCCGATCTTCAAGTCGCGGGACATCCACCGGGAGGCGATCGCCGCGCTGTTCGTCTTCCAGAAGGCGGCGGAGATGGAGCGCGTCACCCTCGGCCTGATCCGGGACGTGACCAGTTATCTCAAGGAATCCCGCGCCGCCGCGAGCCTGCGCTCCCGGGAGCCGCGCTGAAAGATTCCTTCTCTTTTGTCTCTTTGCCTTCCCGCCGGCACCGCCCCGCCGCTGGACAATCCTGGGGTGGGTTGATAAGCTGCGTTTTTAGATACACTTAGAGCTACCATGAGCGCTTTGGTCCCCCCCGATCTGGCGGAGCCTTCCCTCGAAGAGATCCTCGCGCGGGTCGAGCCCCGGCTCAAGCGGGTCCTCAGCCGGTACCGCATCCCCCCGCAGGACGCGGACGATCTCCTCCAGGAGACCTTCCTCATCATGGTCTCCAAGGCGGGGAGCATCCGCAACCCCGACGCCTGGCTGGTCGCCACCCTCGCCAACCGCTGCATCATCTACTGGCGCCGGCAGCGGGCGAAGCTCTGGGATCTGGTCGACACCACCATCCTCGAGCTGCTGGCCGACGTCGAGGCGCCCCCCCAAGAGAGCGCCGAGCTGCGGCATGACCTCGACTCCCTGCTCGCCCACCTGCCGGACCGCTGCCGCTCGCTGCTGCGCCTGCGCTACGGCTTCGGCTGCAGCACCGCCGAGACCGCGGAGAAGATGGGCTACTGCAAGTCGAGCATCCGCAAGGTGACCCGCCGCTGCCTGGCGGCGCTGACCGAGCAACTCCTCGACGCCGGCTTCCACCAGACCGGCTCCTGATTGATCCCGGAGCGGAGCGGGCGGGCCCTCCCGCCGCCCGCCCGTCCGTGAGAAAACTTACTTTTCCCCGTTTTGCGTGTCTCCTGGAGGTGGCTCTGCGGGAACTGTACTGATGAGCCCGACACACGCCTATGGCTATTCAGCCACACAGGCGATTTTGAAAAGGAGAACGTCATGTCTGATCTCTGGTTGTGGTTGGCTGCCGCGATCAACGGTCTGAGCAGTCTGGATATCGGCGTGCGAATCGATCCGGACGGCCTCTGGTAGGCCGTCTGGAGAGAGAGGGGAGAGGTACCCCCGGGAGGGGGATCCGGCTGGACATGGCTCCAGGATGGTGCTAGTATCTCAAGAAGCTTAGAAGAGACGCGACGTCAATACGATGAGTACGGTGGACCACCCGCAAGTCGAGTCGTCGCTTGAGGGTCTTCTCAAGCAGGTCCGGCCGCGTCTGAAAACGGTGTTCACCCGCTACCGGATCCCCCCGCAGGACACCGAGGACATCCTGCAGCAGGCCCTGATGGCTCTGGTCTACCGCAAGGAGAGCATCCGCGACCCCGAGGCCTGGCTGGTGGGGACGGTGCGCAACAAGTGCCTGCTGTATTGGCGGGAGCATCGGCGGAAGCTCTACGAAACGGTCGACGCGGCGGTCCTCGAGGTGGTCGCCGGGCCGGTGGGGCCGGACCAGGAGCGGGCCCACCTGCGGCACGATCTGGCGCAGGCGCTGGAGCGGCTGCCCGAGCGCTGCCGGTCGCTGCTCTGGATGCGCTACCGCCAGGGGTACGATCCGCCGGAGCTGGCGGAGCGGCTGGGCTACAGCCCGTCGAGCATCGGCAAGGTCACGACCCGGTGCCTGGCCGCGCTGACGCGGCATCTCTTCGCGTCGGGGATCTGCCGGAGGAAGACGGAGTGACGGCCGGCCGCCATCCAGAGCCGGGCGTGCTCGAGCGGTTCCTGCTGGGGAGGCTCTCGCCGCCGGAGATGCGCGAGACCGCGCGTCACCTCCTCGCCGGGTGCCCGCGGTGCCAGGAGATCACGGCCGGCCTCTGGGAGCCCGCCGACCTCTTCGAGGATCCCCTGGCCCTCGCCAGCGCGGAGGTCTCCACCGAGGACGCCGCCTACGACGCCGTCCTCGACCGGGTCTTCGAGCGGGTGGCCGCCGTCGAGTCGCAGCTCGCCGCGCAGCGGGCCGCCGGCCGCCGGCTCCATGAGGAGCTGATGCAGTGCCCGGCGGAGCGCCGGCACCTGCTGCTGGCCAACTGCCAGCGCTTCCGCAACCGGATGCTCTGCGAGCGGCTCATCGAGGCGAGCTACGAGGCCTGCTTCGAGGACCCCCGCCGCGCGGTCGAGGCGGCCGAGCTCGCCGTGGCGGTGGTGGGGCGGCTGGAGGCGGAGGATTGCGGCGGCGCCGAGGCGCTGGCTGGCCTGCGAGCCCGGGCCTGGGCCTATCTGGGCAACGCCTTCCGCACCAATTTCGATCTGCAGAATTCCGAGACCGCCTTCGCCACCGCCGAGTCGCTGCTGAGCGAGAGCCAGATCTCCCTCGCCGAGAAGGCGAAGGTGCTGTCGCTCCTGGCCTCCTGGCGCAAGGTGCAACGGCGGTTCGCCGAGGCCGCGCAGATCTTCGACCGGGTGGCGGCCATCTACAAGCGGCTGGGGCAGTGGGACCTGCTCGGCAGGACCTTCCTCCAGAAAGCGCTGGTCTGCGGCGAGGCGGGCGATGGGGAAGGGGAGATGAAGCTGCTGCGGCGGGCGCTCGACCTGATCGATCCGCAGTCCGATCCGCGCACCTTCCTCGCCGCCCGCCACAACCTGATCAACGCCCTCTACGAGAGCGGTCGGGCGCGCGAGGCGTTCGCCCTGCTCTACCACACGCGGCCGCTCTACCTGCAGATGGGCGACCGCATGAGCCTCCTGCGGCTCCGCTGGCTGGAGGGCCTGGTCGCCTTCGGCCTGCAGCGGACCGATCAGGCCGAGGCGGCCTTCCGCGAGGTCCGCGAGGCGTTCCTGGAGCTCGACCTCGGCTACGAGGCCGCGCTGGCCTCTCTCGACCTCGCCGGCGTCTATGTGGTGCAGGGACGCGGCGCCGACGTCAGCCGCGTGGCCGAGGAGACGCTACAGATCTTCCAGTCCTACAACACCCACCGCGAGGCCATCGCTGCGCTCCTCGTCTTCTCCGCCGCCGCGCGCCTCGATCAGGCGGGCCTCGACCTCGTCCGCGAGGTCTCGTCCTTCCTCAAGCGCGCGCGCAACAATCCGGACCTCCGTTTCTCGGCCCCCTCCTGAGCCGTCCCTCCGCGTGCCGTCCTCGCGGTTTTTTATGCTAAAATAGCGGGAGCAGCGCTCTTTTTCCGTTTCGAAGGCCATGACCTCACGCCCTCTCGATCCTGACGAATCCGCCAAGCTCCTCGACGCGCTGAGCGGGGACGGGGGCCACCGGATCGTCCGCGACCTGCTGGCCGTCCGGCGGGCCCGCGCCCGAGGGGTTGGTCCTCGCCCGCCGGCTGCCGCGCGGGATGGCGCGGCGCCGGACTACGGCTCGGCCTTTCGCGGCCTCTCCTGCCGCCTGCAGGATCACGCGGCGGAGCTGGCGCGCCAGCGTCAGCGGCTGCCGGCGTTGCGCGAGCGCCTGCGTGGGCTCTCGCCCGACGACCGGCGCATCCTCCTGCGCGCCGATCCAGCGTTCCACAACTGGGTGCTGGGCGAGGAGCTGATCGAGGAGAGCCGGCGGAGCCTGGGCTCCGACCTCGAGCAGGGCCGGGAGCTGGCGGACTGCGCGGCGATCGTCACCGGGGCGCTGGAGCCCGGGGGCGGCTTCAGCGCTGCGTTGATCAACGATCTCAAGGCCCGCGCCTGGGGGGCCCGCGGCGAGGTGCTCCGCCGCCTGGCCGATCTGCGCGGCGCCGGCGAGGCGTTCGCCGCCGCCGAGGGCTTCCTCGCGCAGGGGACGGGGGACGCCCTGGAGGAGGCCGGGCTGCTCGAGCTCCGGTCGTCGCTGTGCCGGGACCAGAGCCGTACCCCGGAGGCGTGCTGCCTGCTCGATGACGCGGCCGCCGTCTACCGGCGGTACCGGGACTTCCACCTCCTGGGCCGTGTCTACGTCCGTAAGGGGTGCGTCTACGGGCAGGCAGGTGAGATGTCCGCGGCGGTCGACTGGTTGCGCAAGGGCTTGAGCCTGATCGATGCGGAGCGCGACCGCCCTCTCGATGTCGCGGCCCGGTGCTGCCTCCTGCTCTATCTGACCGAGAGCGGCCGGACCCGGGAGGCCCGCTTCCTGCTCAAGGCCTCGCGGGCCGAGATGCTGCGGCACGGCACCCCCTGGCTCCTCGCCCGCCTGCGCTGGCTGGAGGGGAAGATCTACGACGCCCTCGGCTTCCCGGCCGAGGCGGAGCGGGCGCTGATCGACGCCCGCCAGGGGTTCCTCGACCTCAAGGCCGAGCTCAACGCCGCCGCGGTCTCGCTCGATCTCGCCGTCCTCTACACGGCCCACGGACGCGCCGCGGAGGTGCGGCGGCTGGCCGAGGAAATCCTGCCGATCTTCCGCGCGCGGGACCTGCACCGGGAGGCGATCGCCGCCCTCCTCGCCCTCCGCCAGGCCTCCCGCATGGAGACGCGGAGCGCCCGGCTCCTGGCGGAGATCCGGGGCCATCTCGACCGCGCCCGCCGCGATTCCCCGCTGGGCTTCGAGCTGCTCTGAGATCATGGCGGGGGAGGGCGGACGGCTCGTCGTTCTGGGTTGCGGCTTCGGCGGCTTCTCCCTGCTCTCCAGGCTGCGGCGGAGCCGCTGGGACGTCACCCTGATCAGCCCGCGCAACTACTTCCTCTTCACGCCGCTCCTCCCCTCGGCCGCCACCGGCACGGTCGAATTCCGCAGCATCCTGGAAACGCCGCGGCGCCGGCTGCGCGACCTGCGCGTGGTGGAAGGCTCGGCGCGGTCGGTCGACTGGCAGGCGCGCACCCTCTCCTGCGTGGGGGCGGTCGGCGGGGAGGAGCTCTCCATCCCGTACGACATCCTGGTGATCGCCGTGGGCGCGGCGGTGGCCGACTACGGGATCCCCGGGGTGGCCGAGCACGCGCTCAAGCTCGCCAGCATCGAGG